>JAGMDP010000195.1 GCA_023128635.1 Candidatus Heimdallarchaeota archaeon
GGTTATGTAGCAGGGGATATTGGACCAAGTGGTGCATTCCTTCCTCCTGTTGGAAAAGCAACTGAGGAAGATTTCTATAATAATTTCTTGGAACAAGCTCGATACTTGTCAGAAGCAGGAGTAGATCTCTTTATTGTTGAAACTATGGTAGATATCAAAGAAGCAGAAGCAGCTGTGAAAGCGATTAGAGAAATTTCAACTCTCCCAATACTTGCTTCTATGACATACAAGAAAACAAAAAGAGGCTATTTCACAATAATGGGAAATCCAGTTGAATTATGCGTCAAAGTGCTTGAAGAAGCAGGTGCAGACATCATTGGAGCTAATTGTACTCTAGGGAGTGATGAGATGGTAGATTTGATTCCCCTACTTAGGAAGGAAACAAACTTACCAATTAGTGTTAAACCCAATGCTGGACAACCTCAACTAATTGATGGTAAAACAATCTACAATGCCACTCCACAAGATTTTGCTCGAGACATTTCAGCTATGATTGAATCAGGAGCTAATGTTGTAGGAGGTTGTTGCGGTTCCACCCCCGAATTTATTAAAGAAATTGCTGAAAAGGTTATGAGGTAGATTAATTGAGACTTCATGAAGGATTTCGAATAAAACTGTATGATAATGAAATTCTTCGTTTATTAAGAAATGAAAACGCGTCTCAAAAGAAATACAAAAAACCTTCTACTGAATTATTATACGAAATTTCTGAATTGAAGGATTTTGCAGTGGAATTATTGAATCCAAGAGGAATGTATGATACCTTTAGTAGCTCAGATTTGACTCCAAAATATTTGTTTAATAAATCTGAAAAAACCGTCTTGTGTATCAGTACTATTGGAAAAGACATGGAACAAGAAAGCTCGAGACTCCTGAACAAAGGTGAGCTTGCAAGAGGTGTTATTTTAGATGCAATAGCTTCTCACGCAGCAGAAGAAGTAGCACTCTGGATGTATAGAGCAATTATCAGAGATCTTAGTGAAGATATAGAGAATTTAGAATTTACTAATAGATTTAGTCCGGGATATTGTCAATGGCTACTAGAAGATGGACAAAAACAAATCTTCGATCTTTTACCTTCATATTTTATCAGAGTAAAACTAAGTAAAACATTTATGATGAAGCCAAGAAAATCAGTTTCTTTTGCAGTTAATATGGGAAAAGAAATAGACAGGGAATTAGGACTAAAAGATTGTCCCACCTGTGATTTACTTGATTGTTCTTTCCGGCGAGATTAATTAGAAAATACAAAAAATGTTTTTATGGAAGAGAATTAGTTAATAACAATAAAAGATGGAATTTAATATGAGACCCACAATCAAAATACTTGAAGAAGAACTAAAAGAAAAAGTTGTTAATGAAGCATTTGAAGTGCTTGAGGAAATTGGATTTTTTGTTGAAAATGAAGAAGCAATTGAGATCCTACAAAAAGCAGGAATCAAAGTTGATAAGAATCAGAGAGCAAAAATTCCTAGAGATATGATTAAGAAATCTCTGAAAACAGCACCCTCCTCAATAACTTTATTTGATCGAGATGGAAAAGAAGTTACGAAACTTGAAAAAGATAATATTTGTTTTGATCCAGGTTCTGCAGCGTTACAAGTTCTGGATGCTGAAACAAATGATATTCGTTTGGGTTTAAGTAAGGATTTCATTGAATTCTCAAAAGTAGTGGATCAACTCGAAAATATCCATGCTCAAAGCACAGCAATAATTTGCTCGGATGTTCCTGAAGTTGTTCAAGATAGATATCGATTATATTTATGTCTAATTCATTCAACGAAACCAATTGTTACTGGTACTTTCTTAAAAGAATCATTTGGAATTATGAAAGATATGCTAGTTTCTATTCGTGGAGGAGAAAAAGAACTCAGGAAGAAACCATTAGCAATATTCGATGCTTGCCCTTCCCCTCCATTGAAATGGAGTGATCTTACATGCCAAAGCATTATTGATTGTGCAAAATATGGCATTCCTTCTGAGTTTGTTTCAATGCCAATGACTGGTGCAAATGCTCCAATTACAATTCTTGGGTCGATTGTACAACATGCAGCTGAATGTTTAGCAGGAGTGGTTATTACACAACTAGTTTCCCCAGGAGCACCTATTATTTGGGGTGGATCGCCATCTGCTTTTGATATGAGAAAAGGTACAACTCCAATGGGATCAATAGATACAATGATTCTCGATTTAGGTTATGTTGAAATCGGGAAATACCTAAACCTACCAACTCACGCATATCTCGGAATGTCAGATGCTAAAATATTAGATGCTCAAGCAGGATTTGAAACCGGAATGGGTTCATTACTCGCAGGTATTGGAGGTGTAAACATGATCTCTGGTGCCGGTATGATTGATTTTGAAACAACACAAAGCATCCCGAAAGTAGTTATTGATAACGAAATTTGTGGAATGGTTTACAAATTCAATAAGGGAATAATTCAAAGAGACGATCCTATAGCGAAGAATCTCCTAAAAGAGTTCGATGACAAAACCACACACTTACTCTCGCATGATCACACTTTAAAATGGTTTAGAGAGGAACACTACATACCTAGTAATGTGATTGATCGAGCCACAAACGAAGAATGGAAAAACAAAGGACGAAAATCAATTGGACAAAGAGCAAAAGAAAGAGCAGACAAGCTTGTAAAGAAATATCCTGGAATCAGTCTAGACAAAGATATTCTTAACGATTTGACAAAAATCATGAAATACAAAGATGTAGATTTCAAATCTTTCTTAGAGTAAGAAATTAACCAACATATTGGATGATTATAAAATGAGTTCAGCAAAAAGTAAAGGAAAGTATGATATTATTGTTGTCGGTGGAGGTCCTGCTGGTTCAACAACTGCTAGGTTCTTAGCGAGAGAAGGTTTCAAAGTTAAAATTCTAGATGCAAGAAGCCACATCGGCATCCCTGTTAGATGCGGAGAAGCTATTGGAAAAGAAACCATTAATGATATCTTGAAAATCGGTGTTCCTAAAGATGCCCTAAGAACAGAAATAGATGGTTTTCGGGTGATCAGTCCTTCTATGAATGTAATTGATTATCGCTTACCTAAAGGTGAAGGCTACGTTGTAGACAGAAGAATTTTCGATAAAGAACTCCTTAAAGGAGCAGTTTTGGAAGGAGCAGATATACAACTAAATACTCGAGTTACCAAAATCAAAATCGACAAAGAAAAAGGTATTACAATTAAAGCTGAACTAAATGGGAAAGAAATTACAGAATCAGCACCAATTGTTGTTGGTGCAGACGGGATTTACAGTGTTATTGCTCGGGATGCAGGTCTTGCAAAACCTATAGATCCAATCGATTTGAACACCTCTTTTGGTTATGAGATGGTCGGGGTTAAATTTGATGAGCCAACGATGTTTGACTTGTACATGGGAAATGAAATAGCTCCTCGAGGTTATCTCTGGATCTTTCCGAAAGGTGAAAGTAGTGCAAATGTTGGAATTGGTATAGGCGTTGGTTTTGCTAAGAAAAGCGTAAGAGAATATCTTGATGATTTTATTTTCAAAAGTGATGAGGGAAAGAAACGATTCAAGAATGCGAAAGTCATAGAGGAACGAATAGGGGCTATACCAGTTGGTGGGTCCCTTGAAAAACTTGCAACAGACAGGATTTTATTAGTTGGTGATGCAGCCAGACAAGTAAATCCTTTGACAGGTGGCGGAATCGCGTACGGCATGGAATCCGGGAAAATGATCAGTGATACATTAGTAAAGGCTTTCGAAAAAGAAGATTTCTCTGATAAATTCCTGAGTACGAACTACGGAAAATTATGGAATGACGCTTACGGCAAATCTTTTGGCTTAGCAACAAAAGCAAGAAAGGTTTTAGATGTCCTTACAGATCAGCAAATGGATAATATAGTCGAAACTTTTGATGGAGAAGATCTTACAAAAGCAGTTAGAGGCAGGTGGGGACAAATAAAGCTTGGTGCCAAGCTAATGAAGAAAGATCCTTCGCTTCTGAAAATTCTTCGAGAAGCATTAGGAAATTAAAATTGGAAAAAATAAAGGAAGCATTGAATATGAAAATTAGTTATTGCCCTGAAAAGAAACTTATTGGTGTTAAAAGACAGCTGGAAGGGCAAGAAAAATATGAATTTGATTTTATGTTACGAGCTGTTCGAATAATTAATACTTTGAATGATCCTGTGCAACTCATCAAGTATGTTTTTGAGTTGAAGACAAAAGGAGAAACAATAAAGAAAATTGTTTACTCTAAAGACGTTATTAAAGCTAAATCAGAAGAGCTTCAGGGAGTGGTTGAGAGATTAGCTATAAAACAAGAAGATGAAGTTCGAGAAGAAGCAAGAAAACATAATATATTACTTTTTCTTGGTGTAAAAGATTTCTGGAAAAAGGAAAACTATGCACTTGATTCACTTGAGCCAGGAAAAGAAACAGGTTTTAGATTAGAGCATTTTAGAACTCTTGTCGAAAAACCGATTGATGAGTTAATCTTTACAGTTGTCTACAAACAAGCAGATGAAACTAAAAAAACCTCAATTCAGATTCCAATTATAGAGTACAAAAATAAAAAGGAATATATTTTTCCATTAAAGGGCACATGGCTTGTTTTTGGGAATTGGGATGATGCGTACAATCATCGTACTATGCATTCACAAGAATTTGGTTTTGATCTAGTGCAACTAAATGACAATTTACAATTTGAACAAACATTTGAGAAACCAAATGAAGAATTCAAGTGTTATAATGA
>JAGMDP010000196.1 GCA_023128635.1 Candidatus Heimdallarchaeota archaeon
TTGAAAAATTGAAGGAAGAGACTATGGCAAAGAATTCATCTGAAACTAAGAATGATATTTCTGTTATCAATGATCTTCAAAAAGAAGAAAATACAGAAGTTCAAGTTCTAGATGAGTTCTCACAAGTAAGACCAACCGTTAAGATTACTTTGCTTGCTATATTTACTGCTTTAGGTGTAGCATTAGCAGCAGTGTTTGCGTATTTGCCTTTCTTTGAATTGATGTCTTTAACATTATTTATTGGAGGAGCAATTCTAGGACCGCTTTATAGTGTGTTTTTAGCGATATTATCTTCATCACTTTATGAAATAATCTCTACGACATTGCTTGGTGTAGGCCCGATTATTTTTCCGTTTAAAATTATTGCTTACATATTAATTGCTTTAACAGGAGCTTTACTTGGTAGAATACTGTACAAGAAACCAACTTTCTTTTGGCGATTCTTTATGGGAGTCGTTGGTGGATTACTAACCATTAGTTATGATTTGATTGTGAATTTTGGCTGGATTCTTCTCTCAGTTCAAGTAGGGGATATAGAAAGTTTCTCTTTTGCTGCTTATGCTGTTGCACTAATATCTGGTATAGTTGTAACCATTTCAAGAACTGCTACGAATGTTATTCTCTTTCTTTTTGTCCCTGACATTCTTAATCGAGCAATAATTCCGATTTTGGGGAGCACAAAAGATAAAAGAAAGAGGTCCACAGTATTTCAAAGGTGTGAACCAATGGCTGAAGAACTAGCAGACACAAAGGATAAGATAATGAAGACGCTTGAAAAAACAGGCGCACTAAAATTTGGTGATTTTACACTTGCTTCTGGTGCAAAATCAAAGTATTATATTGATTTGCGAATAATTCCTAATTTTCCGGAAGAATTTAACTCTTTGATTGATGAGGCAGTGAGTTATATTACCAAGCATTTTCCAGATATAGAAGGTATTGTTGGAATACCTATGGCAGCAATCCCTTATGGAACTTTAATTGCTCATAAACTCAAAAAACCATATTATATTTTGAGGAAAGAACCAAAGAAGCATGGTCTTAAAAAAATGATTGAAGGAGAAATCACAAAAGGACAGAAAATACTTCTTGTTGATGATTTAGTCTCAAGTGGTTTTAGTAAAGCCTTTGCAATTACTGCATTGCGAGAAGAAGGTGCAACAGTAGAGGATCTCTTCGTCTTCATTGACAGATCTGGAGGTTTAGCTGATTTTGAAAAAGAGCAATCAATCAAAGTTCATTACTTAATCAATGCAAAAGATATTCTGGATAAAGTTAAGGAATAGTGTGTGAAAAAAATGTCCCAAAAATCAGCGATTATACTGCTAAGCGGTGGATTAGATTCAACGGTTTGTCTTTGGTGGGCACAAAACCAGCAATACAAACGAGTTGACTGTATCACTTTTGAATATGGATCAAAAGAGGAATCTGTTCTAGTACAAGCAACTAAGAAACTAGGGAGTTTAGCGAAAGTAAACAATCACGAGTTTATTCGTCTTGAGTTTTTAGCTGATTTCTCAAGAAGAATTGATAGTTCATTAGCCCAAGGGAGTAAAAAAGAGCTTCCAAAATTATCTTCAGATGAATTAGATGATCTTCCCTCGAGTTTAGAAAGTGCTCGATCTGTATGGATTCCAGGGAGAAACTTGTTATTCCTTTCCATTGCTTCTTCGTATTCGGAAATTATTGGAAATGATGTTGATATTATTACAGGATTCAATCTCGAAGAGGGAACAACATTTCCAGACAATACTCAAGAATTCATAGATGATTTTACTCGAACAGCGTCACGAGGCATACTAAATGCAAAAGTAAGTGTTATTAGTCCTGTAGCTGGAATGAGAAAAAATGAGATTGTGGAATTAGGGGTCAAACTAAACGTTCCATTTGAATTCAGCAGTTCTTGTTACAATCCTAAGGGTTTTGACCAAAAAAACAGACCCATCCATTGTGGTATTTGTGAGAGTTGCTTACGCAGAAAAAGAGGATTCAAAGAAAGTTCAATTAAGGACCCAACAGTTTATGATAAAAAATAATAATGTATTAGAATAAGAAAAAAATGATACAGATAGGAGAATTTACCTTGAGTGCCAAAGATAACAAAGAAAACAATAAGAAGAATTCCACTGAAGGTAGTATTGTAGAAGTCTTCAGTTCTTATCAGGGAGAAGGAGGATCAGTAAAAGGTTCGTGTTTTGGTAGAAGGCAAATTTTCGTTCGATTAGCCGGTTGCGATTTGAAGTGTGAGTGGTGTGACACCGCACACTCTCGAGATACTGAATACCCTGAATGCAAAGTCGAAAAGAAGCCTGGATCATGGGAGTTTACCATGTATACAAATCCAGTAAGTCCCGAATTTGTAGTAAAACAAGTATTAAATTTATCAACAAAAGACCTTCATTCCGTTTCTTTAACTGGTGGAGAACCAGCTTATCAAGAAGAATTCTTTTATCAAATAGTTAATCGATTATATAATCACAAGATACCCATTTATCTGGAAACAAATGGTTATTTTCCAAAACGTATTGCAAAAGTTGCTCCTAGCATAACATATGCCTGTGTAGATATAAAGGATCGATCCGCTAATAGCGTGAAAAAGAGTGAATGGGAAATACTTGTTGAAAAAGAAATGGAATCCTTAGCGATTCTGAACAATCATTCAGTACAAGTTTTTGCCAAAATAGTAGTAACAGAACAAACTTCTCTTGATGATATTCGAATGTATGCAGACAAAATCTTAGAAATAGAGGTACCTGTTGTTATACAACCTGTCACTCCCATAGGAAAAGTCAAACCAATATCTCATCAAAAATTATTCAAAATAACAGAAATTTTAGCAGAAGTTTTACCCAACGAGTTGTATGGCATTTCTCTTCAAGCTCATAAGCTATTAT
>JAGMDP010000197.1 GCA_023128635.1 Candidatus Heimdallarchaeota archaeon
TACTTAAAAAAAGCATTTAATCAATAGATTTTTCTTTTGAAAAGTATACACTCAAGCGAGGAATAGCTATGAAATATGATTTTAATACAACAGAAGCCTGTGCAAAAACCTTAGATGAACAAGATTCACTAGCAGAATATCGATCAAAATTCTTTATACCAAAAAATAAGATCTATGTGGATGGAAATTCATTAGGTTTAATGCCAAAACTTTCTGAAACATCTCTTTTAAGAATCATAGATGAATGGAAAACCATTGCTATTGATGGGTGGCTTGATGCTGAAAAGCCTTGGTTCTTTTTTAGTGAAGACCTAGGAGCACAAATAGCTCCAATTGTAGGAGCAAAACCAGATGAAGTTGTAGCTACCGGGACAACAACTGTCAACTTACATGCATTAGTAAGCTCTTTCTACAAACCAAAGGAAGGCTGCTCAAAACTTTTGGCGGACGAGTTGAATTTTCCCACAGATATCTATGCTCTAAAAAGTCAAGTGGCTCTTAAGGGATATAATCCTGAATCTGAATTAATTCTTACTCCAAGTAAAGATGGTCGTGTTCTTGATGAAAAAGACATAGTTGATTTAATGACCGATGATGTCGCACTAATAGTTTTGCCTTCAGTTTTGTATAGAAGTAGTCAACTCTTAGATATTCCTCACCTTACAAAAGAAGCACACAAACGAGATATCAATATTGGTTTTGATTGCAGTCATTCTGTAGGGTTAGTTCCCCATAAATTCAATGAATGGGATGTAGATTTTGCTTTTTGGTGTAGTTACAAATATCTAAATGGTGGTCCTGGGGCACCCGCTTTTCTTTATGTGAATAAAAAACACTTCAATGAATACCCAGGATTAGCCGGTTGGTTTGGTAATAATAAAGAAACACAATTCAATATGTCTTTAGATTTTGAACCTGCTACAAGTGCTGGTCGATGGCAAATATCCTCCCCTGGGATAATTGGTGCTGCAGCAATTGAAGGTGCATTAGCAGTGACTTTAGAGGCTGGTATAGAAAATATCAGAGAGAAATCACTGAAATTAACTTCTTATTTAATTTATCTCGTTGACGAACTACTTGCAAAAAAACCTTACAATATTAGTATAGGAACTCCGAGAGACCCAAACAGAAGGGGTGGTCACATTGCACTTGAAAGAGAAGAATTTGCTTTCGAGATTTGTGAAGCATTAAAATCCCATGATGTAGTTCCAGATTTTCGACCAAAGAATATTGTACGAATCGCTCCCATAGCACTCTATAATACTTATCAAGATGTATGGAATGTAGTTCAAATTCTGAAGCGAATAATTGATGATAAAGAGTATGAGCAATTCATAAAATGAAATGGTTTTTCATAAAGACCAAAAGATTAAATTTCCTATAATTTTTTTTAAATTAGCACACCCAAATGAGGAAAGATGAATTTTAATGACAAAACCTGAAATAGCTTGGGATTTATCAGTTGTTTTTCCAAGTGTGACTGATCCATCTATTGAAAAAGCAATAGAATCTATTCTGAAAGCTGCGGATGAATTAGTTACAAATTACCAAGGAAAGATTATCAATTTCTCAAGTAAAGAACTTCTAAACTTACTACAAGAATATGAAAAATACCTTGTTGAAACAAGAAATCTAGGTATGTTTTCAAGACTAACATTTTCTGCAAATATGACAATACCTGCATCACAAAAACTCTTTGACAGAGTAAATAAACTACAAGCAAATTTGAGTAAGAAATTAGCATTCATGACTTTAGAAATTGGAAAATTGGTCCATAGTAAACCTGGACTAATTACTGATAAAAATTTAGCAAAATATAAACACTACCTTGAAAGATTGAAAAGAGCTGTTCCACATCAACTATCTGAAATTGAAGAGCAGTTAATAATCGAGAAAGATCAATTTGGTTTAAGAGGTTGGTCCCAACTACAAAGTAAATGGTTAAACACCAGATTTTTCGAAGTAGAAGTTGAAGGCGAGAAGAAAAAACTATCTTACGGTGAGGCGAATTCCCTTCTTCCACATCCTGATAGAGCTACAAGAAAATCTGCTAATCAAGCAATTTATGAGCTATTAAAAGAAGATGGTGAACTGTTTACATCAGCTCTGCGAAATATTACTAATGATTGGATAAGTGTTACAAAAAGACGACAATATGATTCAGAGATGCATGCGAGTTTAATTGCAAATGACATAGATCAGAAAACAATTGATAGTTTGTTAAAAACTATAGATAAAAGTTCACCTATCTATAGACGATATTTGCAGTTGAAAGCTAAACTTCTTGGCTTGCCTAAATTAGCAAGTTACGATATTGTTGCACCTTTGCCTGATGCACCAGATATTTCCTATGATTATGAAAAAGCAAAAGAATTATCGATTGCTGCTTATGGCAAATTTGATGATGAATATGCTTTTGCAACAAGAGATATGTTCGAGAAAAATCGGGTGGATGCTTCTGCAAGATTTGGTAAAAGAAATGGTGCTTTTTGTGCAAGTTGGTTCAAAGGACAATCGGCTTTCATTCTACAAAGTTTCAATGATTCTTTATCTGGCGTCTATACTTTAGCACATGAACTAGGTCATGCAACACACGACTACTATTTTACTCGAGAGCAAACAATTCTAAACAGTAGTATTCCTATGATTGTTGCAGAAACAGCATCAATTTTTGGAGAATTACTTATAACAGATTTGCTGTTGAGTCAAGCTCAAAGTGACAAAGAAAAGATAGCAATTATTTCAAGAGTACTCGATGGTGCAGGAATGGCAGCATTTCAAGTTACAGCTAGAGCATGGTTCGAACAAGATATGTATGATGCCATAAAACGTGGAGAATTCTTGGATTATCAGACAATAAGCAATTTCTGGATAAAAAACAGGGACAGAATCTATGGAGATGTCATCGAATGGCAAGATGTTATGGATGCAGAATGGACCATGAAGGTTCACTATTATATGGCAAACTTCAGATTCTACAATTATCCGTATGTTTACGGGCAACTCTTCGTTTATGCTTTATACCAGAAATATCTTGAGGAAGGAAAGGATTTCATACCAAAATTCAAGAAAGTCTTGTCTGCAGGAAGCAGTATTTCACCAAAAGAAATCGGTGATATTTTTGGTTTAGATATCTCTGATCCTGAATTCTGGAAACTTGGAATAAAACGTTACAAGTATTTTGTGGATGAATTAGAGAAACTTGTAAAGTAATTCTATTTATTTTTCGGTCATTTTTACGACCGTCTTTTTTTTTATAAAAAATTCACTTTCTTATTATGCAGAAGATGCTAGACAAATCAATTTCTTGTATAGAACCTTTCAAATTCATCTTCTGAAGTAAATTCTGAAAATCATTTTTTGAGAACGTAGTTGCAATAAAACCATCTTTACAGACTATAAAACCATTGCCTGTTTTTTCATAATCAATTTCTCCAAGTAATTCTTCTTCAGATTGAAGAATGAACCACTTTAATCTTTCCTCCCAGAAATTTTCAGAATAGCTTGAAAGGATAAGTTTACCATTTTTTTTAGTTATTCTCAAGCTTTCTCTTAACAATACTTCTGGTTCTACTTTAAATGCTGAAATACCATTTTGTATAGCAATAACCGTATCAAATGTTTCTTCTTTAAAGTTTAGTGAATTTGCATTCATTTGATGAAGCTCAATGTTTCTATAATCTAGCAAATATTCCTTAGCTAATTCCAAACTCTCAAAAGATGTATCAATGCCAACAACTTTTGATGCATGTTTTGCTAATTCTCTCAGAACTCTTCCATAACCACATCCCAATTCCAATACTGTATCTGAAGAATGAATGTGTTTAAGTACAAAATTAATTTCTGCTTTCAAATATTGCTTAATTCTTGGGGAAGCAATATCATAACAACGTTTCAATTTATTTGCTGAAAGTTTTTTGGAATAATATTCTCTCATAGCTTATTCGAGATAAATAATGAGTTAAGTTAGTAATAAAAATTCTTTGTCTGTTTAGTAGAATTAGCTAAATTCAAATTTTTATCCTATTAAAATGTGTAGCAATTTGACATTTCCACTTAAAGATACAAAATACTAAATAGTATGAAAAGCGAATTAGAAAATTGCGTTAAATTAAGAGTTGATGATAAATGCATTTTGTTGTTTTTTGGGAATATGATCCAGATGAATTGGAGAATGTCATAAAAAGACTTAGAGAGTTTAATAAAGAAATTAAAAAGAATCCAAAAAAATATCCAAAAATGACTTTTGGTCCTTTTCTTTTTGGTGGAGAGTCAAAAGGAATCAACGCTTGTATTATTGAAGATGAAGAACAACCTGTGAATTTTCATTTATATTTTCAAGCAGAATTAAAAATGAGTTTTGTTCCTATTGTTGAAGTTGACACTGCTTTTGATTTGATATCAAAAAAATAGTCTTTCGTTAAAATTACTTTTTTTTATTCTATTTAACTAGTTGACTCTGTGGTTTTTGGCTCTCCTATGAAAAGAAATCCTAGTGATGAAAGGAATCTGCCTGCAGCTATAATCATTAATAAAACAAATATTGTAAGCCAATCATTCTTGATTGTTATAAAATCTGCAATTAACCCCATTATCAATGATCCAAGAAATGTCGAAATACCAATGAATAAATTATGAATACCTGTATAGGTTCCTTTTTGTTCCTCTGGTGCACAATCCAGAATATAGCTATTTTGCCCTACCCAGTATAGTGCATTGCATAATCCACTTGTGGCTCCTGCAATTGCTAAATGCCACCAATAAGGTAACCAGTAAATTGTTATAGCCAAGTTTATTGGAACGTAGAACATCCCAACTCTTCCGATGAAAAGAAGTGTTGTCTTTTTCACTCTATTAATTAAAGGATTAATTGCTATTAATATTATAACTTGAAATAAACAAAAGAATCCCCAAACCCAAGTGTTTTCCTTATTTGTTGCGAAGGTTCCTCTAACTAATGGAAAAATTGGCCATCCAATTGACATACAAAAGGCAACGACACTATTTATCAAAACGAATTTTCTAAAAGTTTTATTTTCTTTGATAGGTTTAAGTGAAAAAATTCTTTGGTCTGTGATTTTTTTCACTTTAGGTTCATAGAGAAACAAGCTAACAACAGCACATACTACGAAAAGAGCTGCAGTTATTTCAAATATTATCACGAATTGCATTGGATTTGTTTCTCCGAGATCTCCCAGAAAACCGACAATAATTAAATATACGAGTGTTGCTCCCCCACCAATAATTGTAATTAAACTAATTAATCCAGTTCTATTTTTCTTTGTAGTAAGATCTCCTTGCAATGCTGTAAAGGATGGAAAGAAACTTGCAAAACCTAATGAAAATCCAACTACAGCTCCTACTAAAACCCATTCATTCTGGATTAATGGAAATAGTGCAAGTGATATACCACTTCCAAGAAGACCAAGAAACATCATAATTTTACGACCGATATTATCAGAAATACGCCCAAAGGTAGATTGAAATGTTTGCTGAATGAGATTTCTTAAGGAAGTAATTAATGAGAGTGCAGTTGTGGAAGATTCGAGAAAAACGGCATATAAGCCCAAGAAAGTTCTCGCAACAAATATAGCCGCGTTTGAAATACCTGCTAAAGAAAATAATCTTAATTTATAACTTTTGGATTGCCTTTTCTCATCTATTGTCTCTTGTGAGTCTATCTCTGCTGTTTCTACTTTCATATCCTTCACAAATTTATAACACCTATCCATTGACAGCTAGCTATTTAAATTTCGCTTTATTGACGCTTTCCATATTCCTTTGAAAGCTTTACTTTGTTCACCAAATAGATTGGATAAAAAAAATTAGTCCATCAGTAGTCCAATTTCCTTAGAGCATCTCTTGCAGGAATCAGAATCTCGAATAGTGTTTTCATGCCTTTTATAGAAATTTTATATCTCTTAATGCTTATCTCTTGAGCTTCAAATTGCTCCTTGTTTTCCTCAATAACTTGTATGAAACCTCTTTCTTCCATGTCACTTAGAATTTCTATGAGTTTATGATAATCACTAACTGCAGAACTCCGTATAGCATAAAATGAGAGTCCCAGTTTTTGGTCATCGGATGACCCATCCTCACATTGAGCTAGTTTAGAGAGAATGGCTATCCATTTATCTAAATCGTCGCTTCTACGCTTCAATCTATTTATCAACTCACACTGTTTTAAGACTGATTTTTACTTGGTAAGATTTCTTCATTATCTGTCTACTTTTGATCCTCTTTCATCAACCGATCAAAATTATCGAGGACTTTTTCCATTGCACTTTCATAACTTAATGAAATAACTCGCAAACGCATGTATTTTTGAAGAGAAGTGAATACAATGTAACTAATCATGTAACCTAATGCTAAGTAAAGTGTAACACTGATAACCATGGAGGGAATATTTGTCAAGTAGTATTCAATGAATAAATCACTTGAAGACCGATATTTACTAAGAATCCATACAAATCTCAAGAAACTAAATAATCCAGAGATTAATACTACAACAATCAAGTAAACAAACAAATCTCTCAAAACTTTCATAGATCTTGAAATCTCAGTTTGAAATGTTCGGAAATTTAAACTACTATCTTGATCGATTATCTGCTCTTCTTCTAATTGCAACCTGATTTTCTCTGTTCTTGTTAAATACCAAACAATTAACACATAAGCAATAAGGCCTAAGCATATCGTTAAAGAGCTAGATAGAATGACTTTTTGTGCAAGCTCTAAATTCGGTGTATATGAAGTGATTACGTTTGAGATGTATCGCTCTTGGATTCCTGCATATAGGAAATCAATTGCTAGTATGACTCCCGCAAGTATTATGGATCCTAATGATAATGCAATAATGAAAATTATCTTATCTTTCTTTTCGGGTTTCATGGCAATATCTTTGATTCTCTTATATAAAAAATATTAGAAGAATTTGCCACCTAATCCTCTTGGTTTACTTCTGAAATGTCTTTCAATAATGATAATTCCCTCAATGAGGTCTTAGCTATTACCGTTCTGTGATAAGTAGGGTATTCGTAGGTTATGCTAATATCATCAATTTCGAATCTCTCAAACAAAACGTCTCTAAGAACATCAGCGATATACCAACTTGTTTCAATTAATTTATCCTCTCTGAGGAAAATCATATCTTGTTCTATTTCATATTCTTCTAGCATCATTTCCATGAATTCTTCTGGAATGGAAAAATCTGGTAAAGCGAAGACTGCTTTAACAATCATACCGTCTTGAATTTCTTCATAGGGTTTTCGTACAATTTCAGCTGTTCTAATTAATCTGTTTCTAAATTGCACCGCATCTTTAGTTAAAGCACTACAATAGTGCAGAGTAAAATCAACATCGGATTCTTGAAGAATGTCAAGTGCTAATTCTTCACTTCCTTTTATTGCAGATGAATTTTCAGATTTTAATTCAAAACCCTTTTCTTTGAGTTTCTTAATATTTGCTTCAGTAGCTTCGAGTTCATTCATATTACAGAATTTGATTGTTTCAAGTTTATCCAGAAAACCAAGAAATTTGAGAATATCCTTCTTAGTTCCAGGAATAACAGGTAATTCTGCACCCACCAACCAATCATACATTAAAGCTTTAGCAATTGCTTTTTCCTGTTCTTTATTCTGTGGATGAAAGCGTATTTCATCCAGTCCTGCATGGTAGAGTTTTGATAAGTTTTCCTCGTTTGCGTATCTTCCAGATGTATAAAGGTGGATGTGAAATTTCTTCCCAAACTCCTTTTTCATTTTTTCAATATAATCAACAGTAAGATCAACACAATGGAGGGGATCCCCACCAGTAACAGCTGCACCAAGAGCATTCATATTTGACGCTTCAAGCATAACACCAGAAAAACTTGAGATAGGACGCTCATTTGCTAATATTATATCTTCTCCTCTTTTATTTCGAGCAAGCGAACAATAATAACAACTTTCATGGCATTTTCCGGTAACAAAGAAGAAAAGCTCTGCTCCTTTCCGGCAGTTTTTACAACCTGGAGGTAGTTGTCCCTTAATATATGATCCTCCTTTTAATGCTCTAATCTTCTTTTTCATTACTTGTCACCACAGATTGTTTGAATTTTCTGTAAAATTACATTTTTGCTCTTCTTCTTATTATAGGGTCAGTATCCTTTAAACCTTTAAAAACCTCATCAATATTCTCTTCCGGAGATAATTCTACATCTAGATAAACCCCCGTTCTTCCAACCTTGTCTCGAGTAGTTAACACCCGAACTCTTTCCTTAACTAAATCAACACTAACGCCAATTTTCTTCGCAACAACAGATTCGTATCCAATAACTTGTGATTCTCTATGACCTTTATCCAATGGAGTAATAAGGATTAATCTTTTATCAACTCCCGGAACTCGTTTTTCTTCCAATAGTTGTTTTAACTCCAAACTACCTCCAAATTGAATAAAATCAAATTCACGTTCTCTGATTGAAGTTAAGGGAAAGGTAATACATGTTTCTTCACTCGGGTAGATGTGTGCTTTCACTAAATGTTTAGGAGTAGCTTGTACAATTTTCTTTGCAAAAATTTGTAAGCCTTCCTGTTGGAGAGCTGTTTCAATTTTAAAGGATGAAATTTCGTATGGTATAAATAAATCAATATCACTCGTTTCTGAAACGTCTCCTCGAGTAATTGAACCATATAATATAGCTTGAATACTATGTTTGACTAATTTTTCCATGATG
>JAGMDP010000198.1 GCA_023128635.1 Candidatus Heimdallarchaeota archaeon
TTTTTTTGTGAATTGACTAAAAGGTAAAAAGGAAACTAGTAAACTATAGTCTAAGGACGTTTGTTTCTGATGACTTTACCAACAACACATATAGCTTTAGCAGCAATAATTGTCTGGGTATTAATGGGTAAGAAGAATCGACAAATTTTCAAAAAGAAATTATGGTTATTTACTCTTCTAACGCTTTTTTCATTTTTGCCCGATGTTGATACGCTTTTCTACATTCATAGAACGTATTTCCATTCTATTGTTTGGCCAACGTTCATTATTCTCGGAGTGTTTGGATGGTTGAGTTTTGAGAAGCTAATTAGGAAAAAAGTCATTGGGGAAAAAGCTAGTTTGATTTGGCGATCAATAATAATTGCTTGTGCTTTCCTTATCCTTCACAGTATAATGGATTTAAATCCAGGTCCAGTCTTATTGTTCTATCCTTTTGATAACAGAATGTATCGATGGAATGTCTCTATGGTTTGGGATCTCGACACAGTTTATTTCCTAAAAGAATTAAAGTTTAATTGGTCAAGTATATCTTTCAAAGAGGGAATAGACAATTCGTTATTCAATCTTACACCCCAACAAAAAATAGATTATTTTGGCACACAATATATTGAACTCTTTATTACCGAATTTCCAATACACTTCTTGTCATTTCTAACTTGGATAATTTTATTCCCGGTTACTTCAGTAGTTTTGTTGCTTAGAAAACGTCAAAAACCAAACAATTTCTTCAAGAAATTACTCAAGTTAAGAAATCCAATGATAGTTGGTGGTTTAATCCTTCTTACTTTTGGATTAACTCTAGGCCCCGGTTTTGGTTTAAATCGAGCGGAGGATCAAGAACATAATCAATGGCTTAATTTCTCTCAGAATGAAATATTCTATGGAACAACACGGAATTTTGAGTTAGATAAAAATGATGCTTTAAGCATGACCGGTCTTTTTGCTGGGAATAACTCAGTATGCGAAATTACTGCAGTGATTGCCAATGAAGAGCAATTTACGAATGTTGATGAATCCTTAACTGAAGTATTTAGTCTTTACAATAATACTTCAAGTTATAATTACACCTGGCTAATATCGAGTTATCGAAACATCACGCAAAATTTCATAGCAAATTCATTAGTTCATTATTCATTAACTCAAAATCAGACTACTGGAATAAACTACACTTTGACTGATAAAATGACTCTGTATGCTGTTGCCTTAATTGTTGATTGGAACACATCAATTGACTTTGAGGTTGATACAAAAATTGTAAACACATTACATATTAAACGCGTTCTAGAATTTTCTTTTGGTATGGTTTTTACAACTATAGGATTAATTATAGCTGTAATTCCTATAATTGATATTATTGCGAAGATGAGAGATGAAAAGGAAAAAATCATAGAAGAATCCGTAAAAATTGAGGAAAAACAAAAGATAAGTGAGTAAAGGATTAGTTTACTCACTTTCATCTTTAAAGAGGTTATTTTTTATGGAATGAATCATAAGAAATAATTAGTTTGATATCTATTGATTCGTGTGGTTGACAAAAATGAAAAAGCAGAGAATTCTCATTTTAGTTGCTTTATTGATAACTCCAATGATTCTCTCATTCATTAAAATTGATGGTGCAGTTGAAAACCCAATTGATGAAGTTATAACACCGAATGTTCTTCCTAATGGAGCACCAGCAATGGATTGGAATTTAGAAGATATTATGAGTGACACAAATTATACTTTTTCATCTCTTGCAGGAAAAGTCGTTGTGATGGATTTCTTCTTTACAGGATGTACACCTTGTATAATAGCTATGCCACTTTTACGAGAAATTAATGATAATTATTTCGGAAACTCAAACTTTGTTTTAATGAGCATAGACATAGAATCCGAAGAAGTTGCTAATGAAACTGTTCTTGAAGATTTTGCAAGTACATACAATATGAATTGGATGATATTCCGAGATACTGTAAATATGGCTAATTATTATAATGTAAATAGTTACCCGACTCTAGTACTTTTCAGTAAAACACAGTATATTTACTACTCTGAAATTGGGGTGAGTGGAACTCCGCATTTAATCGATATGATTGATGATTTATTATCCTTCAGTGATAGCACTGATCCAGTAATAAATGAAATTGAAACTGATAAAACTTCATTTTCAGTTCTTGATAATAGGTTTGTTGTATTAGCTAATATCACAGACGATACTTTGAGACACGTAAGATATGAATTAGAGATGGGTAGCTACTCGGATTCTAAAGATTTCTGGAAACCAAGTACAAATGTAATCAATTATGAATTCGTAGTTGATCCTGTAGCTATTTATAATGCCACACAAAATGGTATAACTAATACCACCATCAATGTTATTGCGGAAGATTTTGCAGGATTATCAACAACAGATAATATAACAATAGATGTTGATAATTTAGTTGACGCAGAAA
>JAGMDP010000199.1 GCA_023128635.1 Candidatus Heimdallarchaeota archaeon
TGATATAAAAGAAATAGATGCTTCCGATGGTCATACTTTTGAGATATTAGCTACAATAACTGATGATTTATTGGTGGTTAATGCTTCAGTTGAGCTATTGAAAAATGGAGCATCTTTTGAATCAGGTATAATGGAATTAGATTCCGGTGATACCTACAGTATAAAATTTTTTGATTTAACAGTCAAGAAAGGAGACATAATCACAGTTAAAGTGACAGGTGAAGATGTTGCTGGTAAAACTACAGTAGATGAGGGAGATCATATTATAACTGCTAGTTTAAGTTTAACTTTGCCAATAATTTTAGCAACCATTTTCCTTGCTAATTTGATTATCCTCCCAATACGAAGAATTCAAGTAAGAAAATTAACAAAATAAAACTTGACCTTATAAAATAATTAATACCTCTTATTGGGATTAGTTATCCCTATTTAGAATGATGAGATGTGATAGTTCATTGGACAGGAAGTTTTCATGGAAGAACTCGACAGCAAACCAAAAAGCTCTTTTCGATGGCTAAAAATCACTGGTTTAGTGCTTGCTAGTTTAGTCATTTTAGGTGGTATTGGTTATGGAACCTATTATTTCATGACTTATAACAATCTTGAACCTGCACATACTTTTTCAGTCTCAACTTTATCTGGTGGTAATTTTACACTTATTGATCATCAAGGCAAAGTTGTTCTTTTGGATTTTATGAGTTTGAATTGTACTCCTTGTGAAGAGTTGATGCCTGAGCTTGTTGCTCTTTCAGAAGAATTCAATGAATCTCTCGTTATTTTTTCTATTGATGTAGATTTATCTGATAATGTAACAGATCTTCAAAATTACAGAGATTTTCATAATGCTACTTGGGATTTTGCTTTAGATACAGTTGGATTAACTACTGCTTATGCAGTTGTTACTCTACCAAAAACGGTAATCATTGATAGCGAAGGTTATGTTACGTTTGCAAACATTGGATTTTCAGCGGACATAAATTTGCGAGAGAAAATCCAGGAGACAATTGAAGGTAAAGCAACACGCATTAATGCCAGTTTGGGGGGAACCATGGCTGTTGCATTTTTTGCTGGTATTTTATCATTTTTCTCCCCTTGTGCATTTCCAATGCTTCCTGGTTATATGGCTTATAATTTAGATCTTTTAATGAAAACTGAGAAAAGCGAAGATGAAATAGATGAAAAGGATAAAGATACGAAAGCAAGAGTACGACGTCGAGTTTTGCGATCACTTTTATGGGGAGGAGCTGCTGCACTTGGTATTTTCCTTTTCTATATGATAATTGGTTTAATTGTATCATTTGCTGGTGGAGCGGCAGGCAATTGGGAGTGGGTGGAATATATAATACCCGCAGTGGGCGGCTTATTGATTATTCTTGGAATTTTGACGTTTACTCCGTTTTCCTTTGATATGAGCAAAATTATCAGTCCAATTGCAAATATTGGGAAGAGAAAGGAGAAAACCGAGTTAGATGACTCAGAACAAGAAAAGACGAAGAAGCGCTCTAAAGCTTTTAGTGAAGCTCCTCAACTTTTACAATTATTTCTTTACGGAATAACTTATGCTTTAGCTTCTATTGGGTGTAATTTCCCAATTCTTATTGGATTAGTTCTTGGTGCTTTACAAGCTGGTTCTTTCTTTAATGCCATCATGATTTTTCTCGTGTATTCAATTGCTATGGCATTACTTATGATAATAATTACACTACTCGTTGGATTTTCTAAAGATGCATTAATCAATAGATTACAAGCATCAACAAAAGCAGTCAAAATTATAAGCGGAATCTTACTCATTCTTGCAGGAGGATTCCTTATTGGTTGGTTCCTCTGGGACCGTTACAAACTTTGATAAATATAATAGAAGACCTGGTGCAATATGTTGATTAAAAAGAGAAGATTTGGATTCTTCATTACTCTACCTGTATTATTACTTGTTCTTTCAGTTGCAATGCAATCAGCTAAATATACTGATTCTATTCCACTACCAGCTGTTCTTTCAGTTACTCATCAACCAGTTGTTGTTACAACTCAAACCAATCTTACCGTTACAGTTTCTTTTGATTACAACATAAACGTGACAAGTGTACAAATTCAATATTGTCAAATCGAGCCTTCATTTACTTGTCATTTTCCAAAAATAGACATGATCCGAACTGGGAATTATTTCTGGAGTGGATCATTTATCATCTTGGAAGAAAGTGGGGTAATTGGTTACAAACTATACATTTATCTTCAAACTACTGATTTCGTAGCCCCAAATGAATCGGATTATTTAGGCTATGATAACATAGTTGAACCCGCAGCAGGAGAGTTTTACTTTTCAGTGGAATTAAATACTACTACAGATACAGCCCCAATGAGTTTTGGTTTACCTTGTATTGCTTTAACTTTTGGAGCATTGGTTCTTATTAGAAGGAAGTTGAGAAGCATTAGGAACGCATAATCTTTTTTCTAACAAACGCTTACGTTCCTATACTTGTTTTTTATTTATTCAATTGTAATATTAAAAGTTAGATTTGTTTCAGTTTTTATTGAATTTGCAACTAAACAATACTTTTCTGTTAAATCAACACACTTTTCAGTCGATTTAAGATCTTCTTCATCGTCTATGCTAATCTCGAGATGAACATCCACTTTTGTAAACATCAATCCTCTGTCTTCAGACTTGCCTAAATAGCCCGTTGCATCGATCTTTAAAGATTTCAATCCTATATCTAATTTTTCAGCCATTGCGCAAAAAGTAGTTAGTTTGCACGAAGCAACAGCACCCACAAAAAGGTCTTCTGGAGAATGAATTCCTGGTCTTCCTTTGGGAAATTCTGGGGGAGTAGTGACTTTTATTACAGGCTTATCTTTATCGTCTAAGATGAAATTTCCAAGCCGATCTTCAATCATTTCAATTATTACGTGATATTTGTGTTCCTCACTCATTTTGCTACCACATCTTATTAGTTTATTATAATTGTAAGAGAAATAATTAAAACTATTTAAAATTGTTTTATACTATCTAAATTAATCTTACAGAAAATAAACTAGGTGGATGTATTTTAATGACAATTACTAAAGCACTCTTAACCCTTCTTCCCCATGAATCGAAAAAACTCATTGGAGTTGGAGTAACGGCTCTTGAAATGGTGAAGAAGAAAATGAAGAAAGGAAGGATTTTTGTTGCACGAGGTACCACTAATGCTTATGTATTAGAGGAAATGGTGGCAATCGCAGAATTTGATAAAAGTCGTTATGTTGCTGGTCAAATATTGCCAGAAGGAGAACGATTAACTTCTTGCCCGGGTGATAAGCGTTTAGCTGAAATTCTTTTCATTGATGGTAAAACACAAGAAATTGAAAACATTGCTAAAGAAATAGATGAGTTTACAAAAGGTGACATTGTAATCAAAGGAGCGAATGCTCTCGATTTCGATGGTGTTGCTGGAGTTCTTTTAGCGCATCCAAAAGGTGGAACATGCGGAGCTTTTTGGGGTTCTTTAGTAGCTAAAGGTTTACGACTTCTTATTCCAATTGGCTTAGAAAAATTAGTTGCCCATTCAATAGTATATAGTTCAGCAGATATGGGTATTGAAGAAATTGATATGGCAGATGGTTATAAATCAGGTCTCTTCCCACTACTAGGGGATGTTTTTACAGAGATTGATGCCTTAGAAACACTATTTGAGCTAGCTGAAGTAATTCACGTCGCTAGCGGAGGTGTGGGTGGGGCAGAAGGAGCAATTACATTATTGCTTATTGGAGAGAAAGACATCGTCAAAAAAGCATATGACTTCTGCCAAAAATTGAAGTCAGTTGAGCGATTTAAACCCACAGTAGGTAAGTAAGAGGAGATTTCTCCTCCCCTCATATTTTTAGGGGTAACCTTAAGTTTCCAAATAGGAAACGATTATTATAGAAAAATTAATTCGGAAATGTTTTAAGTAAACAATAACATGAGAGGATTGTTAAGAGGATTTAAGCAATGACATTCAGTAGTAAACGACGCGCACCTGCAATAAAACTCAAAATAAAAGATATAACTGAAGGAGAATTTGAAACTATTCAAGACGGTTCTAAAGTTCTCCATGTAAAAACCGATGATCTAGTTCGAAGAGTTAGAATTATGGGAGAAATCACCAGTAAAACCGTCATAGAAAGCGATGAGAGTATAATACTGGAAGTGGATGATACTTCTGGTTCCCTCAAAGTAAAAGGGGGAGGATCAGAATGGGCTGGACAAGTTTTTCTTACTATGAAAGATTTGAAAGAAGGTGCTATTGTAGATATCGTTGGGCTTGTTCGTGAAACAGCTGATGGTAAAGCTTACATTGATTGCGAATTATGTCTTCCAGTAATAGATGATGCAGTAAAGGTTCTAAGAGAACTTGAAATATCAAAATATTATAAGCGCAAAGGATTGGATTCAAAAGCAACAGATAGTATAGAAAGTGCGATCAAAAATCAAGAAAAGCTTAATGAAAGTGATGAAATAAAAACACAAATTCTTGAGCTTTTGAAAAAAGCAGAGCATTTAGAGGAAGGATGTAGTTTTGATGACATTAAGAGGTCTTTAGGTCTCACAACCAAAGAGTTGGAACCTGAACTTCGTGCTCTTCAAAATGATGGAGACATCTTTGAACCAATGCCTGGAACTTTCAAGTATGTCTAAGAGAACAAAATAAAATCAATAGAACTATTCCATTATTATGTGAACTTTGTTTGCTAATCCACGACCTAAAGCTAATTTTGAACCTTTCACCCGAATCATTACTGGTCCATTAGCGATTTTGTTGACCATTTCAATTTCTGCTCCAGGAACTAAACCTAACTCATTTAATCGTTTACAAGCACTCCTTCCGCCAACAATTTTCCCAACTAGTCCTTTTCTTCCAACTTGTAGCATTAATAATGGTTTTGAAGGCCTGCTTGTGTCGCCTCGAATACAGACGACACTTGTTTCAATTTCAGTCATTTTTCTTTTTCCAAGTTAAGGTTTATCTATAAAAAGTTAGGTTGCCCGAACTTAATAAAGCTTATTATGTAATAAATAAACAAGACAAAAAATTGCTTTGAGTCTATTTTTCTTTGAGGAGCATTAATGTGCGAGCAGTTAAATCACTTATAATCTCATTGTAATTTGCAAATGCCTCTATTGAATTTTTGTAATGTGAGAAGTAAGAATGAACTTCCCCTGGACCAGCATCTGCTTGTGAGATATAATATAAGTGATCAGAGGTAGTTAGCATTCGCCATATTTGTAAGAGAGTTTTATTATTTAGTTTCTTAATTGGTTTCTCGAGGAATTTTTGATCAACAAATGAGATATTCTGTAAGGTATTGTTCAACCAAGCACCTACATCCCTGTCGTCGGCCCAACTTATGGTTGAAAAATCATCTATTGAAATTTTACCTGCCACAGGATAGGCATCTACTACTTCTGTTGGGGTTTTAAAATCGACTTTATCATATTTTAATAACTCTTCGGGGAGATGTTCAAGGAATTCAAAAATACCACTTTCAGCCCATAAGTGCTCTCCTAATGATTCATAATCCATGAAAACATTAATGCAATCACCAGGGGTTGCTGCTAACCAAGATGCGTACTTGTCAGCATAAAGTGGATATTCTTCCCACCTGCCTGATCCAAATCTAAAAGCAACATCATCGCTTAAATTGTAGTTTCTTAATAAAACTTTGAGAGAAGGAGCTATCTTGCTCGAGAAGATTTGATTTGCGGTTTTACCTTTAGGTAAAATATGTTCAATACCTTCGCCCATAATTGCTTTGAAACCCATTTCGGCAGCATATTTCATAATTGAATCATTTAAGATTAATTCCGTATTACGAAAGCTGGTTGGCTCTACTCCTAACAAATCTTTCATGAGTCTGCCATGCATGTTCACTTGTTCTTTAAATTCCTCACGATCAACACCATAGATTGATGTTAGGGAATGATAATAAGTCTCAGCTAGGAATTCAACACAACCCGTTTCAGCTAATTGTTTGAAACTATCAATTACATCAGGTTGATATCTTTCAGCTTGCTCGAGAACAGTACCTGTCAAACTAAAAGCAATTTTCACTTTTCGTTTGTCTTTTCTATGCTTGTCTATAGCACTCAGCCAAGTTTTATTTGCAGGCAAATAACATTTTTTAGCTACTCTTTGCATAATATCTTTGTTTAGTTCTTCGTTGAAATAGAGTTTCTCCAGATTCTTTATTGAGGAATCTTGAAAGAAACGATCTCTTCTGAAGTTTTGATTTAGACGATAAGGTTGATGGACTTGAAAGTAAAATACAACTGATGGCATATAGTTATTCACCCAGTAATTTTTTTCTTTTGGTTATCCTTTAACGCAGGATTATTTCAATATAGTAATATGTTGTTTATTACATTGAAATAAATTTTCTCTTCGTTTTCCGATTGTAAGCGAAATCTTTTTACAGTTAAAGATAACAAAATAGATTACCTCTAAAAAGGATATTATATTAAGCAGGAGAAATAAAATGTCTAATAATGGACCCGAATCTTTGGAGCTCTCTCCTTATTTCAAAGAAAGAATGCTGAAATCATTTATTGCTATTGTCGGACTTGTTTTAGGTATTGTTGCAATTGTTGGTGCACTAATTATTGATATAGTTACGATGGCGAAGTTCGCAGCTTTATTTTTGGGTGCTCTCTTTATTTTCATCTCCCTTTGGAGAATCCTTAGAATAGCAACAGTTAAACTCTATATGGATGAGGAAGAAATCTGTTATCGAGATCGATTCGTATGGAGAAGAACTAATTGGTCTGAGGTTATCTCTGTTGGACGAGAAAATGACGTTGAGGAAGATGATCACCAAGGCACACTATCGAAGATAAAATCATTACTCATTTTAACTAAAGACGGTCTCAAGCAATTTGATATGTCAAGTTATTCATTAAACCATGGTATTGAAACAGTAGATAAAATAATGGATTCTCGAAGCACTACAACTGAAGATGATGAATCAACTGAAGAAGAATAAAGCGTCAAGAATACCGGAAATAATAGTATTCTAAGTTTTGAAACCCGTGTTCTATTCTATTATCAAGTCTAAGTTAATTTTACCTTCATGATAGATTTTACCTGTTCGTATATCATTGATCATTATTTCTGTGGGAGCTAATAGTGTTAAATCAAATTTAGCGAAATCTTTCCCAGCTTCATTGAATAAATCCAAGAATTTCTTACCATAAGAGGAGGAGGAATTTGAAGGAATTTTCTTGATGAGTTCAGGTAGGTTGTCATCTTGCTCAGATTTAACAATTAAGTAAAGCTTGGTACCATAAATTAAAGCATTATTTACCCTATCATTTGAAAGCTCATTATCTTGAGACATAGGAGGAATTATCCCTGTTCCGACTGCGTGAAG
>JAGMDP010000002.1 GCA_023128635.1 Candidatus Heimdallarchaeota archaeon
ATGACATCAAAACGAAGAAAGAAAGTCTAATGGAAGAACTACAACAAATCTCAACTAGAATATATCAAGAAGCGGGTGGACAACCAGGCGCTGGTTTTGATCCAAGTCAGTTTGCAGAAGGAGCAGGACCATCATTTACTCCTCCTGGAACACAAGAAAAACCAGAAGAAGAGCATGTTGTTGATGTAGACTACGAAGTCGAAGAAGACGAAGAATAAACAATTAATTGTTAGTGATGAACACTAACAATTCTATAATTTTTTTTAGATAGGTTCTTTCCGACCAAATTTGTCTCGAGCAAATTTACCAAAATCACTTATTTCTTTTAGTTGATCTTGATCAAAGACAGGACCATCAATACATAGTCGCAAGCCAACTGGATCAACAGTACATTGACCACATAAACCAATGGCACATTTGAAATAACGATCTGCTAAACACGCTTCAATTGGAATTGCTTGTTTAGTTGCTAGTTTCCATGCTGTAAACATCATTGGCTCTGGACCGCAGGTATATATTTGATCGAAAATCTTGTTACTATCAATAGAAGTCTCAAAACACTCTGTAGCATAACCTTTGAAACCATGTGAACCATCATCTGTACTAGGTTTGTAATGGAAATTTTTCTTTTCATTTGCGGAATTCTCGAAGTATTTGCGGAAGGCAAGTTCACTAGCAGTTCTTGCTCCATGGAATAGTGTAACATCCAATCCCTTTACTAATGATTTTTCAATCAAATACTTCGTCGGAGCGATTCCAGTACCTCCTCCAATCACTGCGATTTTTTTCCCTTTGATAGAAAAACCCTTACCGTAAGGACCTTTTATTCCTAGCTTGTCACCTTTCTTTAGCTTATGAAGAGCAGTAGTTGCTGGACCAATTTTCGCTACAGCAAAAATAATCTCCCCGGATTTTGGGTTTGCACCAGCAATCCCCATGGGTTTCTCATCAATACCTAATAACCACATCATAGCAAATTGACCTGGTTCTGCAATCTTTGCTATTTCGGGAATTGTTAAGGTATAGGATTTTACAGGAACACGACAATCTGTTGGTGTTTCTTCAACAATTTTTTCGATTTTTGTAACCTTTAGTAATCCGAGTTTTTTAACAGCCATGTGTTTTTCCCTCATTCCAATCTTTATGAGCTAACCCCACGATATCAGCAGATTTACTGAATCCTTCTGATTTGAGATACTGTTTTAATCCATCAGCTAATTCATTGAAAATTGAGATGTTCACAGGATCCTTACAATAGGATATAGCTGTTCCAATTTGCACTGCAGAAGCTCCAGCAAGCATAAATTCAACTACATCTTTCCAATTAGAAATTCCTCCAACACCTATAATGGGTACTTTATCTCCGAAAGAGGAATACATGTCATAAACACATTTTAGTGCTACAGGTTTTACTGCGGGACCTGACAAACCTCCGAATTTGTTAGCAAGAATTGGTTTACGATAATTTATGTCAATAGCCATCGCTCGAAGAGTATTTATTACTACAATACCATCTGCTCCTCCAGAAACAGCTGCTTCAGCTGGGACTCGTAAATCTGAAAGATTAGGAGATATTTTAACATAAACAGGGACTTTTACAATCTTCTTTATTTCTTGAGTAATCTCTTCCACTAATTCTTTATCTTGACCAATAATGGAACCATATTTTCCTCCATGTGGGCAAGACACATTTAATTCAAAAGCATCGGGGTTTCCTTTTAGAAGTGTTCTAGCAACAAAAATGAATTCTTCTGTATCTTTCCCAAAGATACTAGCAATTATTGGTGCTTTTGTTCTCTTCTTAGCTTCAATGATCTCCGTAACGAATTCTTCGCATCCTGGATTCGGAAGGCCCATTGCATTAATTAAATTTCCATTTCCAAGCTCCACAACAGTTGGATTCGGATAACCTGCTTTTGGTTCAGGACCAATGGATTTTGTAGTTATTCCACCACATCCAGCATTCGCTACTCGAGTCATAACCGAAGCATTTACCCCTAATACACCAGATGCTAGTATGAATGGATTTTTGAGTTTTAAACTTCCAATTGTCGTCTCAATCAATATCTTAGTTCTCCTTATTGTTTTACGTAGTTAGTATATCAAAAAATTTTTGGAGAAAAACGAAAGTAAGGTGATTTTCTCCTACCAAACATAGAGATTATCAAAGAAAGCTAAATCATTTGCTAGACTAACCAAACCAATTTGACCTCTTGAAATCCTATAATCATAAAAATCTAGGATAGGTGTTTCTGCATTATCAATATATATTCTAAAATGATCCATGTTGGAATCGATTCGCCAAGTATACCATGTATTGTATTCTCTTTCCCAAGCTACTGATGCAATTTTGTGCCAATTGTATCCATTAGGATCCCCTTCTACAAAATGAACAGTTAACTCACCTGGAAGTATTTGGTCTGTTGCAGGGTCATCCCAATCAAAAAGATCAATTTCTTCAACATGGGGTCCGTTTCTCGGACTAGGATGATCTTGAGTGTACCATAGAATGTAAAATTTGGGATATGTGCCACTGTCATCAAATCGATAGATAAATCCTGTAGCATCACTACCATTTGTGCTTAAATCGCAGGAAATATTGGCATTAGTAAAATTCATGAGAGGATTAGAAAGTATCACAAATTGACAATCATTATTTGTACACTGCCAAAAGGTGTTTCCTTCATCTTTATCAGTGAGCCAATCCGAAAGATTGTGATTGTGAAAAAGATCATGTATCGCTATTGAATGATGAGTCCAATTTGTATTTTCAAAGTCCTCAAAATCTTCGCCAAAGATAATTGTATTCGAACTAAAGATAGCAGGAATTTTAATCTCAAAACTAAAGAACTTTACTTCAAATGGGAATTCAAATTCAACAAGCTCACTATACGCAAGTTCATTAGTAGAAGAATTAGCAAAACAAATAATGGTGATTTCTTCTTTCTGGTCAACAACATAAGTAGTGGACCCTAAACTCCAATTCACCACTTCAGAATTTCTAACAACACGAACAGAAGTAAAAGCGAGTTCTTCATTACCTACGTTCTCTAAATTTATAGTTATTTTATCAACAAAGTTTGTGTGATCAGTATCTTCAAGAGTATAATCTAATACCACAAGTTCTCCTTGAACAATGAGAGGAATAACTACAAAGTAAATGATAGCAGAAAATGAAATAGTAAAAACAATAACAAAAATTGCAGATACTATGGGATTGAGCTTCTTTCTCCGATGCCAATATCCCTTCAATTTCTCAAAGAACGTCACATCAATCGCCTCATTCACAATAGGATAGTTCGTGGAATTAATTAAAAGTTTGTTTTCACTGCACATTAAAACAAAGAGAAAATTTTAAAGAAAAATGGAGAAAGAAGAAAAGAAATTATAAATTATTTAAAAAATATGATAAAAGGAATAATTGGCGGGATTAGCCACCTTCGGTACGAGCGATGAGATAAACCTTCTCATAGTCGGTAATCCCAACTTCTTCAAAAGTTTCATTGTCGTCAAGTTGCCTGCCACGGAAAACAACAATTACAGCACTTGCAGGAATTCTCTTTTGTCTTGAGATTTCTCGTTTCAATTCTGATATTGTTGAATTGGGCTTAACTTCACAATCGATCACTCCACCGCCTATTGCTGATACGACCCTTACAATCATTTTTTACAATCACCGTTTTTTTTTATCTAATTTATTTAGAGCAATTATCAATATAAACAATTACAAATGAATATGTTAACTTTTCCTTTAAATGTTAATCCCTTTTCACACACTGTTTATTGATTAAAGATGCTATTAATCCTCCACCGAACCCATTATCAATGTTAACTACAGAGACATTTGGTGCACAACTGTTAAGCATGGTTAGTAACGCTGAAATTCCTCCTAAATTAGCACCATAGCCAACAGAAGTTGGAACTGCAATTACTGGACTAGCAACTAATCCTGCTACTACTGAAGGTAAGGCTCCTTCCATACCTGCAACCGCAACAATAACGTTTGCTGAAAATAGATTATCTTTGTAATGTAATAAACGATGAATCCCTGCCACACCAACATCAAATATTCTTTCAACCTTTGAACCCATTAATTCTGCAGTTAATGCTGCTTCTTCAGCAACAGGAATATCTGCTGTACCTCCACATACAACTAAAAGATTCCCGATTTCTTCCCTAGGTTTTCTTTCAACGAAAATAATGCGAGCTTGAGGACTATATTGAACGTTTTTATCTACTTTTTTCAATTCATTGTATATCTCTTCTGATGCTCTTGTAAGCAAGATGTTTTCATTTCGTTCGTTTAATGATTTGAAAATACCAACTATCTGGTCAAGAGTTTTACTGGGACAATAAACAACTTCTGGAAAACCCTTTCTTAACGCCCGATGATGATCTACTTTAGCATACCCTAGATCTTCAAACGGTAATTCTTTGAGTCGTTCCAATATTTTCTCTAATGGAATTTTCCCTTCTTTGAAGTTTTTCAATAAATTCTCAAGATGTTTTTCATCCATGGGTTTCACCTATAATTATTGATCTGATTTTTTCTTTCTTATTCTTCTTGACTTATGTTCATTGAACCTTGCTTGTATCCTCTTAAATCTAATGTTATGAATTTATATCCCAGCTCTCCAAGCTTCGATTCAATCTCAGTTGAAAATTCTAAAACAACATCGAAATATTCTTTCAAGGTTTCTATTCTAGCTATTCCTTGATATGTTCTAACTCGCACAATAGGAATTTCTAAGCTTCTCAGATACTTTTCGGCTTGATAAACTTGTATCAGTTTCTCTTGTGTAATTTCTTCACCAAAGAAAAATCGTGTTGCTAAACAGGGTGAGGATGGTTTATCCCAACATGGGAGATCGAGCTCTTTTGACAGCTCTCTTATCTCTTTTTTTGTTAATTCTGCATCAATTAATGGACTTTTCACACTGTGCTCTGATACAGCTTTGAATCCAGGTCTATAATCATCCATATCATCGAAATTTGATCCTTCAATGATTTGACCTTGAATATCGTTTTCTTTGCAGAAAGCAATTATTAAATCAAGAGTTTCAGTTTTACAAATATAACATCTGTCTGGTGGATTATCTGTAAACCATGCTGGACTTTCTTTTCCCTTGTCAATTGTATAGTGTTTTATGCCTATACTTTCCGCTAGATGTTTTGCTTCCGCTAATTCCTCTTTAGAAATCAAAGGAGAAATAATAGTGATTGCTTTAGCTTTCTCGCCAAGAACATCAAATGCAACTTTTGTTAAAAAGGAGCTATCCACACCACCAGAGAAAGCAATAACTGCTTCACCTAATTCTTCTAGAAGTGATTTCAGTACATCGTGTTTTATCTCTAACTCGTTCATTTTTCAAACAACAAACCTAATTTATCTCAAAGTTAATGCAACATCGATGGTCTTAACATCAGTCCAGGTTCGTCCAAATTTGCTCTGTAAATGAGCAGTCACTGTAAAATTATAATTTGCTCCAATTGTTACTGAATCAATATCAAGCCAACAACCGGAACTAAATGTTTTCGTTCCCTCGAAATTGTATACTACTGTCCAATTACCTTCCCCGAGAATTTCTCCTGAGGTTTGATTAATAACTTGTATTGTGAACGATCTGAATTTTTGATGCCAATGTCCAGGGCAGTTAATAGTAACATCTGCATATGCAAAATAATGAGATCCATCAAATAGAGTTTTTTGTTCTGTTCCATCGTAAGCAACTTCTGTTACTCCGAAATGGGTGCCCCAATCTGCAGCTAATGTGTCAACAATTGGTACAAAAACAATCAGAACCAAAACAAAAGATGGAAGAACTATATGTTTATACTTTGTCGTTTTCTTGTAGAATTTTTTCAGATTATCCACAAAACTACTTTTCTTAGGCTCTTGAAGATCTTCCGTTTTCTTCTCTTCCTCATCAAAAATGTCTTCATCTTTGTCTCCTGTTGAACTGAAGACAAAAGTCGCGATTAAAATCACTGCAACAATTGCAATTAATACATATCTACCCGGAGTCCCTTTAAAATAACTAATAATCCCACCTAGGTAAGGAATTCTTCCTACAATTTTACCAATTAGTCTGAACTCATGTATTTGTAGTTCGTTGATATCTATAATTTCTACAAAATCATCATTAGTAATAGGATTGTCTCCCTTGGTAGTAAACCAATAATCGCCCGTTACATTGTCTTGATAGACTCTATTGACCCGGTGAACAATGGGTTCTCTTTCATAATCCAGCTGAGAAGTATTTGTAGTTAATACCCGGTAAAAAACAATGGTATCACCTACCTTTATAGTGGATGGATCAACTCCTCGAACGATGAGCATATCCTTTCTGATGTCATTTTCACTTCCCCAATCAATTCTATTAGAACCCCAATAGCTAGGTTCCATAGATTCACTGGTTACAACAACTAAGGGAGAATCAGTATGCAGTATAGCACCAAGTATCCAATTAAAACTGAAAACAATTAAAACCGCTAAACCAAGAAAAATAACAATCTCTATGAAATCCTTAATATCTGATTTTCGTGATTCCTTCTTTTTTTGATCATCATTTTGGTTTTCAGACAAGGTAGGTTTAACCCCTCATTTATTATATAATGGAAGCAGTTATTTAACTAAAATAAAATACTTTTCCTAAGGTTTCAAGAAAGCTTTTTGTGTGAAAAAAAAGGATTTGAAGGTAGGATATTATGAAAATCTCTGAGGCAGTTAAACAAGAAGCAAAATTTATCTTAGTTAGTTGTGAAGCAGTTAAAGAACGAGATGGAATGAGCGAACTATGGCACGTTCTAGTAAAATACTGTAACGTAACTCCCATAGATGCCTTTAGATTGCAGATTAAAGGACTATTCCTCATTGCTATTAAAGCTGATCTAATTGAAACCTTTGAAAAAATAACAGAAGTAATTAACGAGAAGAAATTCCAATTTATTATTTGTAAAAAATTAACCCCTCTTGAGCAACTAATTAAAAGTGATTTCGATGGATTAGTTGAAATCTTACCAGAACACCTGCAAAAGATTCCAAACAATGTCAAGTGGCGAATATCGCTGAATAAAAGACATACAAAACTGAAAAAAATTGATGTTATAAGTTTAATAGCATCTCATCCCTTAGCTCCGAAAGGAAAGGTTGATTTAAGCAATCCTGAGTGGGATATTGTCGTGGAAATTTTTGGAGAGTGGCTTGGGTTTGGGGTTTTCAAATATGATTCTATACTCGCAATAAGATAAAAAGAATTTATTTTTCCAGATTTAATAACGCAGATTTTTCAATCGCTAATTTTTCAATAATTGCAGAATCTGTAGAAGAGACGTTCTTGGTTTGAGTGTACATGTGAATTACTTCATCAGAAATTTCGAGGTTTTTAAGAACTTTCTCAAAATTGTTTACTTTTATTCTATCAATATTCATTTTGTAATCTTGAATTTCTATAGCAAGTTTCTCGAAAAATGCTTTGAAATTAAACTGTTTTATATCTTTTAGATCATTTGATGAATCAATTATCTGAACCATAACCAATTTCTTAGTTGACAAAACAATGCCTACTTTTGGAAAAGCTTTCCTTATCTGACGATTTCCAGATAAATAGAGCATGATTTCTGCATTTAGATTCTTAGCAATGTTGGTGTTATCCTTAAATGACTTTATAGCAAAACGAATGCATGCTTTCAAATGAATAATACCTGCTGCTGCTTCTGCATCAAAAACCAGTAAAGTATGATTAGCTGCTAGTTTCTTTTCTTCGCTAATCAGTTCAGCTACTATTTTAGTAATTTCATTATTAACTAGAGATTTTTTTAATAATGCTTGAGAAATTATAACCTTATGTTGTTCAATTTCTTGCATTTAAAAATTACCTTAAAGAATTTTCCCTTATTATTCCTTATAATAATTATCAAAGATTTTCAAGAAAAGACAAATATAGAAGAATTCATGAAGAGATTTTAAAGAAAATTAATAATTAATATATCAAAAAGGTATATTGGTGTGAATTCAGTGGAAACAGATATTCTAGTTTTAACCTATGATGACATCTGGTTATTAACAAACGAGCTAGCAAAGAAAATACGTGCTTCTAATTTGAAACCTGAAATCCTAATAGGTATTGCACGAGGGGGACTAGTTATAACACGTATTCTAAGTGATATTTTGGATATTTTTTCTGTAGCAATAATTGGTGTAGGATTTTATGATGGAATAAAGGAAACTAAAAAAGAACCAATCCTCACTCAAGAACTTCATACAGATATAACTAATAAGAAAGTATTACTAATAGATGATGTCTCAGATACCGGGAAAAGCTTCGAATATGCTGTCAAGTATCTCCAATCGAGAAAAATGCAATTACTCCAGACAGCAGCATTACACTATAAACCACACTCAATTTTCAAACCAGATTTTTTTATTAGAGAAACAGCTAGTTGGATAGTATATCCTTGGGAATATATGGAATTCACTAGATTATTCATTAAACAACAGTTGGGAAAAAATGCAAACAAAAAAACAATTATTCAAGAGTTAAAAAACCTAAAAATTCCTGAAATTGTTGTAGCGGAAGTATTAGAGTATAAAACTTAATTAAATAAAAAAGAAAAATTTCTGGAAACAATCCAGAAATTAAGAGTCATTCATTTTTGTTTCCCTGTATCGATTGCGGATGAAATTAGGCATTGTAAAACCTATGTATGCAAAACCACACATGAATATCGCAAAAACATAAGCTAAGAAGAAGAATGGCGTATAACCACCTGAAATAATGCCAAGAGCATTGTCACCAAATAAGAAGTCTAAAGCAAATGAAAGATAGATTAGAATGCCGAACACACCTGATAAAATAATAAATCTGAATCCAGCTTTTTCCCATCGTAAAGTAGCATGTCGAAGTGGTTGTCTAGTAAATATGATCAATGCTATGAAGGAAATGAATGTTAAAGCTAAGTGATACAATGTTGGAAAAAGTGTGTAAGTAGGAGCTGGCCATAATCTAATACCCCCTCCTAAAAGTATTCCAATTGTAATTCCATTTAACGCAGCGAAAAATAATGGTACGATCATTCCTGTTCGTCTGAACGCTGCAGCTTGAGAGAAAACCAATGCCACAAAAATCAGGATGAAGATATTGCTTAGAGCTGAAAAACTATACCCTAACATCACACCAATAGAGCCATATTCCCTTCCTTCAGGATTTAATAGTAATCCATTCACTACAAGATACTCGAGCAATCTGAAGACGAACAAACAAATGATAGCTATATCCCAAAATGCAAAAGCTACAGCTAAAGTAAGAGCTGTTCTTCTCCTTCTATCAAAGTACCGAATAAAAAGCATTGTAACAACGAACATTACAAAAACAAGAACAATGCCTTCTGTAATAACCGCTGCAAGTAGTCTATCCAAGATCTTTTTCCTCCTTAAACAATCTGCGTAGAAACGTTGGCATCACATAACCAGCATATGCCAGAGTACACATTAGTATGGCAAATGTCCATCCAATATAAAGAAACGGAGTATATCCTTCTTCAAAACCTGGCACAAATAGTGTTACGACACGATCTAGTGCAAGCATTAAGTAAATCATTATTCCAGCTAATGCTGAACCAATGATAAAACTGAATCCTGCTTTCTCCCATCGTAACTCTACTCTTCCTCTTGATACGATACTAAAGAACAAAAGTAGTAGAAAAGCAACAAATGTCATAATTAAGTGGTAAATTGTTTGTTCAAGTGGATAAGCTGGGTTTAATGGGTCAGCTATTATTGTATCGATAATGAGACCAATAGTTACTCCGTTTAAGATTGCATTTGCTAAGGGAACCATTTTGTATGTCTTCCGAAACATAGGTGATTGTGCGAAAATTTGGGAGATAAAGATAACCAGAAATATATTGCTAATAGCAGAAAATGCATACCCTATATTGAAACCATACCTAACAACTTGAGATAATCCTTCTGCGATTGGTTGTCTTATATAATGGATTAAGGAACCTAGAAAAACTGAAATCGCACCTAAATCCCAAAAAGCAAAAGTTATAGCAAGTGTTAAAGCTGCTAGTCTTCTTCGCTCAAAATATCTAATAAACAAGAAAATTACTACTATTGTAACAGCTACAGTTACTATACCCACTGTTACTAATGCTCCTAAACTTACATCACTAGGTAAATCTGCCATTTTAATCAGTTCCTCCAAGTCACCAAAGAGCATCCTTCATTTTATCAATAGGTGACTCTTCTTTAAGATGCCACTCAACGATTTCATCCAGTACTTTCTTGCATTCAGAACAATCATTATCTGAACTCATTGGATCATATATCTTGTCAATTCCAGTAGCTATTTGTTTAGCAACATCTTCCCATTCTTTTATCGCTCTTTTATCTATGGATTCACTAAAAACTAATGCTACAGAAATGTTTTGAATAGCAAAGATTATTGCTGTTAATCCAGCAGCTAGATCAAGGTTAAAGACACCTTTTTCCAGTTTAATCGCTATTTCTTGTATTTTTGCAAGCGAATTACTAAAATCATCCATTCCAGGATCTACTTCACCAAAAGTAGAAGTTATTAAAACTTGATTCGCTTCTTTGGTAAAAATTATAGCATTCTCAATCATTGCTAACTATTCTCCTGATCAATAATAACATAGAAAATATGATATTATTAATCAACAATTCTTTAAAGTATAATTTCATAAAGAGTATTAGCTAAATAAATTTCACCCTTATAGCAAAAAGTGAACTATTAACAGAATTCATACTTTTTAGGTTAAGATATAAACAGAAATCATAAATAGAGTTGATAAATGAAATGGCTAAAAAACTATCTTATTCAGCTCCTGGAAGGGTTTGTCTGTTTGGTGAACATCAAGATTATCTTAAACTAACTGTTATTCCTGCAGCAATAAACTTACGAACAACAATAACAGTAGAGAAAAATAATACGAATGAAATCAAAGTTGAATCTGTTGACTTAGAGTTAGTTGATTCTTTCAAAATTACTAAAGAGATCTCATTGGTAAAGAATGAATTTGACTATATTCGAGCAATTATTATGGTTTTGTTTAAAGAAGGTTTAGTGAAAGAAATTCCTGGATTTAATGTAAGAATTTCCAGTCAGGTACCTATAGGGTCAGGTCTTTCTTCTTCAGCTGCAATTCTTGTGTCTTGGTTAACTGCTTTGAATGATCAATTAAAATTAGAATTAAATAGGACTGAGATTGCAGATCTGTGCTTTACTGCTGAAAATAAAATATTGGGAGTAAATTGTGGGATAATGGATCAATATTCCTCATCTTTGGGAGGAATATTTTCCTTAGATTGTGATGGCCCTCCACACAAAATACAACGGTTTACAACAAATTTAGATGGTTTAGTAATTGGTGATAGTTGTGTAAGACGATCAGCTAATGAACCCTTAACATTATTGAGAAATCAAATAACAACTGGTTTTGAAAAAATCCAAAAGCAGGGTGATTTCAAGTTAAGATCTTTAGCTTCTGATACTCTCACTGAATTTCGGGATATTATTACTGAAGATGAATATAGAAGCTTACTTGGTGTAATTACAATCAGAAATATAACCGAAAGATCTAGCATTGAATTATCTAAATCTAGCAATCAAGATATTGAATTTCTTGGGTTATTACTTACCAAGCAACAAACAATGCTAAGAGATTATCTTGGTGTTTCAATACCTGAACTTGATAATTTAGTGGATGTGTCTATAAAATCGGGAGCCCTTGGTGCAAAACTCACCGGGGCGGGTTTAGGAGGATGTATAATTGCTTTATCTCCAGGCAGAGAAGAAGAAGTAGCAAATGCAATAAATAATGCTGGTGGGAAAGCGACTATATGCAAGATTGATTACGTTGGAGCTAAAAAAGAATAGCAATTTGCTTTCCTTATTTTGCTCTGCCAACTAAACGAGGATTGATTTTACCTTCTAAAATGAGGTATTCGATTTCCCGTTGAATAGTTTCTGGTGGGAATTTGAGTTCTTGCGAAATCTTGTTTATGTCAATATTTCCAATATCCTGGTATCCGAGAGCAAGATTTTTGACTTCAGTTCTTAACTGTAGATAAGAGTAAACAACAGAATTATTCTCATTGAGAGTTGCTTGGAATTTCTGTGGAAGGTATTCAATGCGGATAACACTTAGAGCTTCATCTAATGTTAAAGCAGTATTTTGAGCAATTTCTGTTACAACAGCTTTTCCTTTGTCAGCTAATTCTTTATCCAAGAAACTAATTGTTCCTTCTAATTGTTTATCAGAAACAAAAAGACCAATTGGGAAATACTTTCCTTCAATCTCTTTTCTACCATAGAGATCTTGGATTAAGACATTAACTAGATCTGAGATGGGTTGATCCTGCATATAATCATGTATACTTAGTTTACCACTTTCTCTGATATCTTCTTTGATTTGCTCTTTATAGATTTCAGAATATTCCTGTACACCTCGCTCAAATAACACATTTACTTGTTGAGCCTGCTCTAAAGCTTCAGGGATTTGACCTTTAAGTAATTCTTCAATTGAATTTCTTATTGCTTGGTATTTTTTATTCTTCAAAACCTTTTGATCTTTAATTTGGTCAAATAATTTTATAATTGAAATAAAGTCCCAAATACGTAATTTCTTTGTTATAGAACGGATTAACATGTCTATGAATAATTCAACAACTTTTGCATCGCTAATCGCAGCTATATACTGAAACATGTAAGTATCATAGATTTTTGTTTCCTCTATGAAATTACCTGTTTTATCATATATTTTTGTTGCAGCGTATAAGTAAAGAATAGAATCATAAATAACATTTTTCTTTCCTGATTCAAGCATATTTTCGACTTGTTCCAGTGCTCTGACAGCGATTGCTTCTGCTTCTTTGACATTTTCTCGATTTGCAAACACCATTCCAGGGATTTCAAATGAAAGGTATCCATCTTTCATTGGAGCTGTATTGAACATATCTTGTATTGTTTTAGCAATAAGTTGGATGCTTTTCTCATCACGTGATAATTCATAATTTTCAAGTGCTGCAGAATAATAATAGAGTCCTTCCTTGTAATTCTTATCTCGTAATCGGATGTCTCCAATAGTAGCAGCTGCAATAGCAGTGTCAGCAATTAATCTTTCATCATCTAATAAAGCAAATATTCGACCTGCAGTTTTAAGCAAACTTATAGATTCCATTAAACGTTTTCTTTCAGCAGCTTCTTTTCCATCTTCCATACATTTAGTTCCTATTTCCACAACTCTTGATCTTTGCCCAAGTCCAGTAAGAGCGATTGCAAGGACTTCATACAGAACATCAATACCTTTTACTTTCCGTTTGAGTATGGTATCAATTAATTCAAAGGTTTTATCAATTACAGCCATACCCAACTCAATTTCTTGGGTGATAACCGCAAGTTGCAAGGATTGATCAATAATCTTTATAGTCTGATCGAGAAGCATTGTTTTTGCTATCATTTCCTCTGCAGGTTTAAACCACTCATAAATCATATTTGATAGGCTAATATTACCGAGAATAGCTAATGAGTAATTTGTATTCAAAATAGTTTGCAAGAGACGAATGACGTTTTGTCTGGCAAAAATCATAAGTTCAAAATCTTCTTGTTCTAATGCTTGCTGATTCAAGTGAATAAGTGGGATGATTGTGACCGGATAAAGTTCTTGATGAGTAAGTGAGGATGCTAAATCAGATAACATAGTTAGGATTTTGATGCCATAGGTACGAGTCGTTGGCTCGAGACTTAATTCTCGTCCAGTATGAGTCATTATACCCATAAATTTCCTTATTTCTTTTAATTCATTAACTCCAATGAAGATATTTAATGCTTGATTTACTGTCGTATCAAGGTAGTCGTATTGTTTTTTATCTATCAAATAATTAACATGAGATAGATATGCATTTGCAATCTCGATTTGTAGTTTGGTATTATTTGCATTTTCAGCTGCTCTAAAAGCTGGTTCAAAAATACGTCTAACTATTCGAGGAATCTTTGTTCTCAACAATTTCTTTCCATAATCGAGAAGTGTTTTTGTGAGTTTTTCTAAATCTTTTGCTGCTTTAATTTGAGTGAAGAATTTAATTGTTGAATCTATAAATTGGCTAATTAAAACCATTCTTTCTTCTTCGACCTCGAATATTTTTTCATATGCTGGGCTTAGAACTTGTGTTATTGCTTCAAGATAATTAGAAGTAGCTCGACTTGCTTTCTCTGTTTTCTCCTCGAATTCAGAAATTAAATCAGCACCAGCATTCATAAATTGAATACCTAGCATTGCATCTCCTTCTTTCACAAGCTTAAGTCCGAAATCAATACAACGATTGCCGACTTTTGGCAGATAATCTTTAAGACCTGCTTGTAAAGCTAATTCCATTGCTTTAGAAAAGTAAAGTGCTGCAATATCGTAATTCTTTTCATTAAGCATTTTTCCTCCGAGATTAATGAATATTTCAGAGATAACCATACTACGTTCAGGCTGACCTAATGCAATGAACAGCTCTCCGGAAAGCTCAACGAGAGGTACTCCGACAATGATATTCTGATTATCGATTTGCTTTCTACCTTCTGTGATAAGATTGTTAGCAATATCACTTGCTTCTTTGTTAAGGCCACCTCGTGCTAGCAAAAGTATACCATTACGAAACGCTTCCACTGCAGCATTCATTTCATTTCGTTTTATGAGTGTTTCTCCAAGATCAATGCTGATTTGACCAATGCCTACTAAATCATTTATTGTTCGCAAAATACCAATACCTGAAGCAAAAATAATGTGAGATGCCTCGAGTTTCCCTTCATCTCGAAGAATAATACCTTGATTTCTACAGACAGTAGCAAGGTGCTTAATTGCTGGTTCATCAGTAATTTGTACGGTTTTCTCCATTCCTTTATCGATTAATCTGCTTCCTTCAACATTCTTTCCATAGGAAATCAGTAAAGCAGCACCTACAAAGCATCGTTCAACACCACCTACCATATCTCCTTTTGAGAACAAAGTATCAATAGAAGTATTTATGATATGATATCCTTCCTTGTCTTTTCCAATTTCAATGAAGTTTTTAGCATTACCAAACATCTTATCTGTTGCCAACATTAATTCATTTCCAGCAATTAATGATTCAAATGCAATTGGTAAGTATTTGAAAGAAGTATCAAAATCCATATTCTTCTGTAATTCATAAGATATATCAAAAATAGCATTGCCAAGATTGATTAAACGATTAGGCTTTCCTATTCGGTTGAAAAGACTAAAGCTTTCTTTGAAGAGCTCAAGGGATTTATCATAATTCTTTATATCAAAGAAAGTTTGACCCTCGATAATACAAAGTCTTCCAGTAAATTCTTCTCCGACAATTGATCCAATTGTTAGTGCTACTTCCCATAAACGTAAACCAGCTTCCGGATTATCGCTTTTCATATTAGCAGTCCCAAAAGCCATCACTTTAAGAGCCGTTTCTTCTACTTCTTTCATTCGACCATTTAGTTCAAGGATTTTAGCGATTTTCCCATAACAAAGTATAGCATTCTCAATGCTATTCCTAGCCATTAAAACATTTACAAGTTCTTCAAGAAACTGGATTGCTTCATCTACGATTTGAACTTCTGTTAAGATTTCAGCACCACGTATACCCCAAGAAACTGCAACTTCATTGTTTTCCAATTTTAGGAATTCTTCACAAGTTCTGATGCACATTGCAGCAGCTTCTTCATGTTTGTTTACTTTTTGGAGAATATTGATTGATAAATTCAGATATTTTGTTGCTCCAATAAGATCCTCTTTAGAAATAAGATCAGTTGAAAAATTAGTAACTTCTGCAGCAAGCTCACTTATACGTTTGTTGTTCTTCAAACTAATGTATGATTCATAGGTTTTCTTCAAACTCTCATACGCTGCATTGTGAAGAAGTTCTTTTGAATAAGTGGTCCATTCCTTATAATTTACTTCACTATTAAACTCTAAATCGCCAAGTTGTTTAGTAAAATCTTCTGCGACTGCAAAGTATGTTTGACTCATTTTTTCTCGGTCATCTTCACCTGCTTTGGTTGAAGTAATTTTACTTGTAGCAATTTCTATGGCAATCTCGTTAATGATAATGATTAATTTCTTTAATTCATTAGATTTCTTAATTGTTAATCGAATATCACCAGCTACTTTCATTTCTCTTAATCCATGTTCAAAATCATTAGCTGAAATGAAATATCTCCCTAATGTAATATGAAGATCAGCAGCTGAGCTCTTATCATTTAACTCAAGATAATATGCGACTGCTTTATTTAGTAAATCAATTCCAAGGTGGGGGTTTGCACTTCCTAAGAATTGTTCCCCTTCAATCCTAGCTGTTTGTGCTGCTTGTATTTTCTGGTCGGATTTATTTAATGCTTCAAGGCCTAATGTAATGAACTTATTCGCGTCTTCAAAAAGTTTCTTCTGGAAAATTTCTCTCCCTCGTTCTATTATTTCTGCTCCTAAGGCAACAGCATTTCTTATTGATGACTCGATGTAGTAACTGATTGCTTGCTCATAATACTTAAGTGCCAAGACAAATTCATTTTTTTCAACAAATAACTTTGCCATATCACTTGCACTATTTGCAGCAGCTTCTTTACTAACGGCAAGCTCAATTTTAATTGCAGTTTCAAATCCTTTTTCTGCGATATCAGAGGCACCCGCAGTTAATTGATTGGAAAAAGTTTCAAAACAATGTTCTGCAACTGAGTGGAATATCTTGGGATCAATCTTCATTTCACTTTCAACAGATGCTAATAAATAGTAATGAAGTGCTTCGTCAGTATTTCCGTTCTCAGAATGATATCTCCCAAGAGCAGATAATACTCTAGCTGCTTCTTCTGGTTGTTTTGCTTTAATGAACTCCTCTGCTCCTTGTTCAAACAATGGGTCAGCATATTCAGTGATATTTTTCCTTAGAAAATCAGTTGCAAACCCTACCAAAACCTTTGCTGCTCGTTCATTTTCTCCGGCTTCAGCGAGAACTTTTCCACTCCCTCTTGCAGATTCCATAGTTACTTCATTAAGTTCTTCAGTGTCGAATTTTCGTACATTACTTATATGCTCTTCAATAGTTTCAACTACGGCATTAATATCACGCTTGATTAGAGATCGAGCAAGAACTTCGTTAAAATCGCAAGCAGCCTTCCAAAGGTCTCGAGCATAAATAATATCTCCGGTTTTTATACATTGTTCAGTATATTTTGTAGCAATCTCTACGAGAGGTTTAAATTTTTGCTCGCGAAGATTCTCAGGAATTGCTTCTGCTGTAAGTTTTAATCGCTCCAAAGCAATATCTAAATGTCCTTCCTGCAATAATCGTTCTGCTAATTTAAAGTAAACTTCTGATGCTTCTTCTTCTTTACCGGTTCTAAGATAAAAATCAGCAGCTTTAGTAGCCAAATCAATACCAGTTTGGAGTTGTCGCACATTGAACATAGATTGCCATGCAGCATCAAAAGTATCCGCGGCTAAATCAATTTGATCAAAAGCAATAAAGAATTCTGTAACCAAGCGATAAAATAATTCAGCATAATGAAAATCGTTCTTACTGAACCTTTCTTGGGCAAGTTGCCGAATCATACTTGGAGCGTCCATTCTCATATCGCTTTCAGGAAGCTCCTTTAATGGATCAATCATCATACGGAGTGATTCGTATGCTAGTTGAAACTTGTTATATTTTAAAAGCAGTTCAGCTTGTTTCTGATAAATGCCAACTTCAAACTCTCTATCTATACTTCGACCAAGTTCAATGGCAATTCTAAAGTAATCTCTTCCAATAGGATACCTTTCATCAGTATATAATTGCAAACCAATTGAGGTAACATTGGATCCATAATCAAGTGCTTCTTGATCTATTCCAACTTCAATATAATAATCCTTAGCAGTTTCATAATACGGAATTGCTACATCATATAATCCCTTTGAAAAGATAGCTAAACCAATCAGCGAGAGTTCTTTTGCAAGAATAAGAATTGCAGGTATTGCCTTTCGAGAAACACAAATATCTTTGGCATGGGTAATTATTCTTGTTGCGACATTATTGTCAAATTGCACAGTCTCTACTTTGGATATCTTTTGTTCGGGATTCAAGATATCGGGAATTTTAAATTCAACAAATTCAATATAAGAATTCATTAATTGTTCAGTCACAGTGAGAATTGTTGCTTCGTCTGTTTTTAGACTTAACACAAAATTTACTGCTTGATCCAAATATTTTTCTGCCATTACTTCATTGCGATTCTCTAAATGTTTGTTGAAAATCTTGATGTAAATATCGATTGTTTTTTCTTCGTTTTTAGCTTTTCCATACAGCTTTTTTGATTTCTTAATTATTTCTTGCCCTTGCTTTTCGTCTTCATCTCTAAGTCTTGTTTTAGACAAAATCTTTGCTGCTAAATCTGCATAATCAGTTGCTGCCTCAAGTGCGAAATTAATGGTATCTCTTTTTTGTTTATCATACAATCTAATCTGGATTTCTGAGAGTTGAGCTGCTTTCTCAAATTGCTCATCATTTTTCCTATAAAGATCTTTTACATTTGCGAGAAAGACATCAATTTCCCCGAAAAAACTATCGGGATCTTTTACTTTTAGTTTATCAAGTTCTCGGAGAAGTCCTTCTGCGGTGAGAAAAATAAGTCTTCTATCTTTGGTTCCTGCGATACTTGAGGTAATTTCTAATAATAATCTACAAGCTTCTTCTTTATTTCCCTTATCCTTTAACTCTTTAACAAGTTTAAAGAATTCATCTATAGCAGCTCTATAAGTGCCAGGTTTGAGAAGCTGTCGGGCTTTTTCGATATTTTCAAACATCCTTTAAATCCACACACGAAGTATTAAGCGTATGATTTTTCTTTAAATCATATGTTTATTACTGTTTTTTTTATCTGCCTTTATACTAAACTATCTCACTCAAATAAAAATTGTGTTAAACAAGATGTTCCTAGATATAAATTTCTCTTATCTTGCAAATTTGTGCTAGATAGCTAATAATTATTAATCTGAAGGGATTTATGTATAGAAATCAATTGATTGGAGATTTATTTGATGGATTTATCTGTGACTTTTCATGGAGCTGTAAGCCGAACAACTGGGTCTGCTCATATCATCCAAGCAGGAAATAAGCGTGTCCTATTAGATTGTGGAATGATACAAGGGATTCCTCATCATTATAATCGAAAGTTTTCCTTTGATCCAAAAAGTATTGATCACTTAGTTCTTTCCCACGCTCATATTGATCATTCAGGACGTATACCTTTACTTTACGACCAAGGATATGAAGGACCTGTATATTGTACTCCTGCTACCAAAGATCTTTTGAAAATTCTCCTTTTAGATGCTGTGAAAATCTCAAAGGAAGAAGCAAGGAAAGCAAGTAGACGTAAGCAAAAGGGGGGAATAGAACCACTATATGATGAAGAAGATGTCTTTAAAACTCTAAAACATGTTATCACTGTTCCCTATCATAAGACCAAAACAATAGAGAAAAACATCTCATTCAAGTATCTAGACGCAGGTCATATCATAGGCTCAGCACAACCAATATTGGATTTCGATGGAACAAAAATTGCATTCACTGGAGATTTAGGTCAGAATGGTATACCTCTAATTAAAAATCCTGATCCGATTGAAGAAGCACATTATCTTATAACAGAATCAACCTATGGGGACCGAATTCATCCGCCAATGGAAAAAGCGAGAGATAAGTTGTTGGAATATACAAAACATGTCTCACAAGAAGGAGGAAAACTAATAATCCCTTCGTTTGCTGTCGGGAGAACTCAAATTCTAATTTACTTCTTAAATGCGATTTTCGAAAAAGGAGAAATCGATAGGACTCCCGTTTATATTGATTCACCGATGGCTATTGATGCTACAGAAGTTTACCTGGATCATCCTGAATGTTTTGACAAAGAAACCTTGAGATTATTGAAATCTGGAGATAATCCCTTAACTTTTCCTGAGTTGAGGTTTTCAAAAAGCTCTCGAGAATCTCGTGCAATACGATCTGGTTGGGAAACTTGTGTTGTTTTCGCTGGTTCCGGAATGTGTACTGGAGGTAGAATCCTAAGCCATTTAATAAATGAATTACCAACGAGAAAATCTGTTGTGCTCTTTGTGGGATATCAAGCAAGAGGAACTCTAGGACGAAAAATCGTGGAGGGTGCAGAGGAAGTGGTGATCTATCAAAAGAAAATACCCGTTAAAGCAAAAATAAAAATGATTAGAGGATTCAGTGCACACGCAGATAAACGAGAGCTAAAAGCTCATATTGAGCGAATAAAGAAGAAACCACTTAAGACATTTGTCGTGCATGGAGATGCTGAGCAATCGTTGACTTTTGCAGCTGAGCTGCGGAATACCCTAAGAATTTGGGCTCGAGTGCCTAAGTATCGACAAGAATACAGTCTGCGTTCTGTTGGTTAGTAATGAAATAGCTTTATGAAATCAGCTTGCTTGCGTGAAGACTTTAGCATAAGGAGAACCGTAAACATTAGCAACTATTGTCATATTTAATTCTGTTAATATGGGTTCCATAACAGAAAGCTCGTAATCCCGTACAATAGCATATGTTCCTTTTTGACTGTAGAGATATCTAATAAAGCTTGAATTGTAAACTGGAATTGGAGGTAAGACGATGTAATTAATCTTCAGAAAATAACAGGTCACATTTACATCAAGATAAGCATATCCACCAGTGTACCACACCGTTTCAAACACAATAACAGTTTCTACATCATCTTGCTCTCCCACCCAATACATCGCATTACAAACTCCGGAATTCGCTTTCCACATATATTTAAAATTATAATTTGCTAAGAAAAGTGATGTCGACCCTAAAAAGATTAAAATGAAACTTAGAAGAATATGTTGATTTCTTTTTGATTGTAGCGTAGTAACTACTCTCTCGATGCCTGCGGCAACCATTATCATACAGAGAGGAAGAATTGTCATGACAAATCTGAATTCTTTATGAGCAAGAAAAGAAAAAACAACAATCCAAAAAATAATGATGCTGAAAATCATAATCTTTGTTTTGACTTTTCTTTTATGACTAAAACCAAAAATGAAGAACATAAGAAGCAAAGGTAAAAAGTAATAAGCAAAATCCGTAAAGAAGCCAGTAAAGTAGGAATACCATGGACTCGAACCATGTATAGCGCTTAATCCCTCTACAATGTTATATTTGAAAAAATTAATCGGTGAATGAAGAAAACTACCCCAGGTAAATAAATCAAGTAATCCTTGCATTAAGACCATAAAGAAAGATCCGATTATGAATCCTCCTCCAATAGCAAGCTCTTTAGTCATATTAACAGAAAACTTTGTATCCAGAAATTCTTCTCTCGGATTCTTTGAAACCTTTGAGATAAAATTCCTAATTCTCCTAACGAAATTTATTGTTAGCTCACGGATTGGTTTCGCCCATAATACAAGAATGATAGGGATTCCCATTAAAGCAGAGGGGAAACGAATCATAAAAGATAAACCAGTAATAATACCTGACGACAACGCTAAGAGAAATCGTTTCTTAGATGTTGTTTTATTTTTTAATGCTTTATATGCAAGAAAAATACTTAGAAAAATAAGATCTGTTGAAATAGAATCCGTCATGGTTCTACTAGACCAAAAAGGAAAAAACCACCAGAAACCAATCAAAAAAGCGCTTAGTAACCCAATTCTTTTGTTGAAGATTTCCTTGCCAAAAAAGTAAGCGACGATGACAGACACAATTGAGAATGAAGCAAGGAATAATCTGGCGACAAAGATTAAACTCAAAGGATTAGTAATGCCAAAAAACATCGCAATTCTATAGACTGCTACAAGTATAAAGACAAAAAACCAAGATCGAGCTCCACCATAGGGCTTATTTAAATCATATTCCCAAGGAATTGTTTGCCCGGTGCCAAATTCCCCAAATATCCTGAAATGAACCATTTCAATTGCTTGAAAAACCTCATCAGGATGAACGAATCCCTGTGATTCGCTTGCAGCTATGACTCGCACGATTAACGATCCGACAATTATTGCAACTAAAGGTAAAGAACTAAAAATTTTTTTGAAAATTTCTTTATTAAGAAGTGTATTGAAAGGTCTTAAGAGGTATGAACTAAAGGATTCTTCGTGAATGGATTCCACTTTTGTGACTTCCATATTTGATGTCCTTTTAGCTTTCAAGAGGTCTATCTCCTTTGTCTATACTAGAAAATTAAAATAGATAACATACAAAAAGTATTCTATACGAAAGATTCTAACATTCGAAGGTAATATAAATAATATAATAGTATCTATGTGAAAGAGGTCTTAGATTTGAGTGGCTTTATACATCAATTAGAATTTAAAGTTCTAATAGACTCAGAGGTAGTGGATTTTACATTTAAAGTACCGAGAGGTACATTACTAATACAAATATTAGATGAATTAAGAACAACTTTGAGTATTCACCCTCGAGTAATCGCTGTTATAGATCTCGTGGGAGAAATCGTAGTTATAGACAACCAATACTCAACAATTGACTTTTTAATTCAAAAATACGGCTCACAATACTATGCAGGAGAATCAAGTATAGTCACTTTTCATCATGGAGATTACATTATTGACCTCGATGTTCCAGAAGCAATCCCCTTTGCTGCAACATTTCGAACTGCCTGCAAAAGTTTCTCAGTTTCAATAAGAGATGTTTCTATAGAACGACAAGATGGGCAAGTAATGGACTATGAAGTCTTTAGTATGCCTACTGCTTTTGTTCTGAATTCTTGGGGAAATTTCTATAGAATTGTAGGCAAAGATCTTGGGGATCCACTGGTTGAACCTGTAAAAACATTAGAAGATGGTCCAACCGTAACCGATGCTCCACCGGAGCCTATGGTATATCCACCACAACTTGATGAAGCAGAAATTATTGATATGACAAAGAAACTCGTAGAATCTAGTCAAAAAGAAAAATCAGAGGTAGACCAAATTACCGACCACTTTGTTGAAAGAACGTTCCCATCAGAAGAAGAACCTCCAATTATGGAGGATGGGGTTAGTGATATCGTCGAAACAGAAACAAGTGGTGATATTGAAACTGAATCATTCCTAACTCAACCAATTGAAGACAAACCAAAAGAAGAAACAACATATCCTTGGCAAGTACCAGCAGAAGATCTTGAAGAAGAACTAGAAGAAGATATCATTCCTGTTGATTCCATAGAATCATTGATGGATGAAGTGATTGTTAGTGATGAAATAGATGAATATGAGGTTGAGGAAGAAGTAGAAGGGGTTCTTGAACCTGCTGAGGAAGAACCAATTGAATCTGAAGAAGAAACGATTGATACCGAATCAACTTTAGAAAAATCCGTTATAGAAGAAGTGTTCAACGATATTTTTGTTGCTGAAAAAGAAGAACAAACATTTAGAGAAGGCTCTCTTGAAGAAGTTGAACCTGATAAAGAAGTCTCTGATGAAGAGACAGCTGAGAGCGACTTAACAGAATTTGTTGTTGATAGTACAATTGAAGAGGAAGACGAGGAGTTTGTTTCTTATGATTTGCCTGTGGTTGATGAAGAAGACGAACCATTGGGTGAAGAGCAAATAAGCGACTTGCCAGTTACAGATAGAGAAGAAGAAATTCCCTATATTAAGGAAGAAGCAGCTGAAATAATAGAAACAGATGAACTAGAACAAGTTGTTGAAGATACCACACTTCATGAGGAAGTTTTAGAAGAATCATCTCTTATCGATAGACCAATTTCTGAAGCTCTGAGTGATACATCACCAGAACGAGATGAAATGTTTTCGCTTGAAGAACGACTAGAAATCAGGAAAAAAGAACTAGTAAGTTTGGAACATGCATTAAAAGTAGAAGAACAAGCAACTGAGAAAATACCTCAAAGAAATATTGGACTTGAATACTATAAGCGAATGTATCCACAAAAAGTATTTCCATTAATAGTAAGAATCCCACCAGCTGAAATTAAGAATTCAGATAATTTGAAAGAAATAAAACTGGTGCCTGTGTTCCCTGGTTGCCATGTAACACCACAAGATGAAGTTGTTGATTTAAGTAGTGAAAAGATGACTGTTGTCGAATTTAGTGTAACACCACTTGCTAGAAGAGGGAAAATAACAGGAAAGCTAGGATTCTGGTACAATAAAAAGAATATTTTCAGCATAAATGCTCCTTTGAAAGTTGGAAATTGTTTTTGGGCAAAAGTCACTGGAGTACTAGCTGTTCTATTTGGAATGTTTCCACTCGTCGATTTATTCACTACGCTTAATGCTATATTAGCAAGTAGAATTGGGATCGCAGAAAACATCGTACTAGGTCTTGAAATAGGATTCATAGGATTACTCCTAATTCTCACAGTGATCTTAATTATTAGTCAAAGACCTTTGAAAGCTTCTCTTAACAGAAAATTCTACCCATATGAATTAGAAGAAAAATCATGAGTTAGCATATAACTCATTCATTTTTTATTCTTAATGTTCTAGAAAGATTTTAATATTATCTTTATAACATCACTGAAATAGGTGAAAAGATACATGAAAGATTTCACAGCATTCCTCGGTCCAAAAGGATTATTGGCATTTGGAATTATATTCCTCATCTTAGGTTTACTTGCATTAGTGTGGCTAATAATTTATCAAGAAGCAGATCCTGATAGATCCTTTAGAGGTTCAATCGCACGTGCAATTGCCGCTTCAATGTTTCTCGGAATGTCTGTATTCATGTTTTTCGTAAATAGTGGATTTATAGTTTAGAGCTATAAATTCAAGCATTTACCTTATTTTTTACTTTTGATATTTTGAACAGAAACAATCATCTCGAGTCTTAACATTCAAAGTTTCAAATTGCATTGTACCAATATCACAAAAATGCAGCTTGTCAAGGAGTAATGGTTCCTCTTTTAGCATAACTCTCGTTGCTTCAGAAATTTGCAGGCTACCAATAATATTAATTATAGATGGATGAATTCCTACTTCTAATGAAGTAGGGAGTTTAGAATCATCAGCTTGACTGAAAATGCACTCCACACAGGTAGCTCCTCTCATAACGGTCATTATGTTCCCAGACATTCCACTAACTGCACCAAACAAATAAGGGATGTTCTCCTCTAAGCATGCTTTATTTAGTGCAAAGCGAGGAGTAAACCTGTCTACAGCATCTACAACAAAATCCACAGAATCAGTAGCAGTATGTGCATTTTTCTCTGTTATATTATCATTAATAGCTTCAATTTCTACTTCTGGATTTAGTTCTTCTAAGAATTTCTTAGCAACTTCTGCTTTCGATTTTCCAATATCATTATTTCGATACAATATTTGACGTTGAAGATTTGAGCGTTCAACAATATCTTGATCAATAATGCGCAAGAATTTTACTCCTAAAGCAACAAGTTGTGGAGCGGTTACTGAACCTAATCCACCTGCACCAACTACCGTTGCCTTAGCTTTTCTAATTTTATCGACCCCACCAGCTCCTATGGATGGTATAGCAGCAAAACGGGAATAGCGACTATTAGCATAACTTTCTTTATTCAATTTATTTTGCACCATCCAGTAAATGTCTCGCCATATCTTTAACATCCTCATTCTTATAATCTTCAATTTCCTCAGAGAAATTTTTAATGAATTCACTGAAAAGCTTTCGAGGATATCCTCGTTGAATATAGTCATTCATCTGTAGAATGGTTTCCAATCGATCTGCTTCTAATACAATTCTCGCTTCCGGAGATTTTTTCTCAAGAAATTCTTGGAAAATTTCAAACAAATAATCACTAGTTTTTTTTGGAAGATTATCAAAAAGATGCTTTAGGGCTTCCCTTTCTAACTCATTTTTAAATTCATCATATTTCTTAGGTGAATACTTGCGAATTCTTCTATCTAAATCTTGTGAAACGCTTTCGGGTAAATCATGAAGAATAGCCATAACAAGACTTTTCTCAATATCAATATTATTTCCCTTCTCTTTTTCTTTTAATGCTAGAATAAGTGTAAGAAGGGTTATCATATAACTATGATCAGCTACACTTTCTGTATCAGCTTTTGCGACTCCGGAATAAATCCAACCACTTCTAACCATTCTTTTTAATCGAAGTGCTTCTTGGAGAAAAGATAAAATATCCTCTGTCAATTTTGAATCCTCGAGAGTGGTTTGTCTAAACCATCTTGTAATAATACGATAAATTTGACACCTAAAATAACTATCGTTAACAAAATAAACTAATCAAATAAAGAAAAATGAAAAAAGTTGGAGAAAGTCCAACTAGGTATAGAAATTGCTCTTTCTTTTTTGTGAGGGTGGTTGGATATTCATCTCTTGGGTTTGTAGTGCAAGCTCTGCGAGCTTCTTCTTTATTGATTCGGATTGTTCTTTTAGAGTATCTACATTGATCTCTGTACCTTTGTAGGTATTGATTGTTTTAATAAGAGATGCAGCTCCTCCTGGATCAGGTAGATCTGGTCTGGTTCCCACTAAAAATGCAAACCCATCAACTGAACTGATCATTGTTTTATTCAACATTGCCCCCGCGAATCCTCTAATAAATCCACTTCTTAGTGGTGGAATGTTGAGTTTTTCTGCTTTCTCTTTTATCTCTGGTTCCGCAACCATAAAGACTTTTGTTTCATCTTTCGGATCCAAAAAAGGAAAACCATCTAGTGCAATAATTTCTTTTGCTCCATGCTTTTCAGCCCATTCCATAACAGCTTTTGACATATGATATGCTCCAAATGGTGATACTACGCTTTCACCAATGAATACTGCAATATCCGAATCTTTTCTACCCATTATTCTGTAAGGATGACGCAAATAACCATCTAAGAAAACTGCTACAGGCGGAATAACGGATCCCTCAATGAACCCAATTGTATCAAGTTTTAATTTCTCACTAATGTGTTGTGCAGCAATAGCTCCTACGAGTCCCATACCAGGAAAACCAACAATAACTGTTTTAACGCTTATATCTGTTAAACAAATACACTTCGCAAAATCAGAGCCTTCCATTTCTTCAATCATTGATTTGTCATAATTCAATTTATATTGCTCCTATTTTTCTCTTAAATAACAAAGGTATTTCAAAAGTTCTTATATCTTACGTATAATATAGTAAGTAAAATATTAAATAACTAACAATTTTGTTAGAGAATTTTTCAAGAAAAACCATACTTTGTAAAGTGAAGAAAAAAACAGAAGTGTCGGAGGTTGATTATCACCCCGACTTCAATGGGCTGAGAATTTATTTGTGTTTTTTAATAGTTTCAATCATCTTATCAATATGTTTGTGTGTTGTTCCACAACAGCCCCCTAAGATTTCTACACCTATTTTTCGCATTTCTAACATATCTTTAGCAAATCTTTCAGGATTTATTGGGTATAGATTTTTTCCGGCAACAGTGAGAGGAGCTCCAGCTGTAGGTTGAACAATTACAGGTTTGGTTGCTACTTTTTTTATTTCTTTAGCCAAACCAAGCATCTCAAAACTACCCAAAGTGCAGCCACAACCAACAACGTCTGCTCCAGCTTTTTCTAGCTCCTTAATGCATTCTTCTACGTTTTTACCATCAATAGGTGTCCGGTAACCCTCAGCTACTTTGTCAAAAGTCATACCAACAAAAATTGGCACATCGGAATTCTCTTTTATAGAAGCAATCGCTGCCAGAGCTTCTTCAACGTAATACATGGTTTCAATGCTGAATAAATCTACACCGCCTTTCACTAGAGCTTTCACTTGTTCATCAATTGCTTCTTGAATCATATTGATTGTGTATTCGCCACCATCTTTTTCCAGAAGAACCGCACTTGGACCAACGTTTCCTGCGACATAACCGTTTTTTGGACAAATAGTATTTGCTAATTCAACTTGTCGCAGATTAATAAGCTCGATTTTGTTTTCAAGTTTAGACCCTAATCCAATTCGATTTGCACCATAAGTGTTAGTTTGAATAACGTCTGATCCAGCATCAAAATATGCTTTATGAATTTCTGAAATTATCTCCGAGAAATATGGTGAGAATCTTTCTGCAGAATCACCAAGAACAATACCTCTTTCGATCAACTCGGTGCCCATTGCTCCATCAAAGAAAATT
>JAGMDP010000020.1 GCA_023128635.1 Candidatus Heimdallarchaeota archaeon
AAGATTTGGTTCATTTAGTTGTTTGCTTAAGTTTTCCGGAGCATCTCTCCCTTTTGGACGAATTGGCAATCCCGACTTTTCCCAAATATCAATTATAATGTCTATATCTTCTTTTGTAGCTCTACGTATCTTCATGATTAGAAAGTAAAATCGTGCTAATTTAAAAAATTAGAGGTTATTTAATCTTCATTTGTTTAATTATATCACCAATTTCTTCGTCAAGTATTGAAGTTAGTTGAGAAATAACTACAGGTACTTCCACCACACGCTCAGCAAGTGCATTTGCCCATAATCTGATTTCTGCAGTTGCTTCTGTGGCTATAACTGCAACTATGCCGTTCTCTATCGGCTGAACTGTTATCAAGAATTTTTCATAAAGAACTTCTCTCAGTCTCCCCTCATCTTTTCCTTCAACAATGCTTTCAGATAATTGGTTAATTGCTGTTAATAAACCGGAAAGAATCATTTTATCTGTTTTGAGATTAGAACCAAGATTAGTATAAATTGGTACGCCACTCTCTGTGATGATTAGAACTCCCAAAACTGATGTCTCTTTTGGTTTTCGTTCTGCAAGTTTAAATGATAACATGGTTTTAAACTGAGGGAGGATGTATTTGAATACGCTTTCAAAATCAAGCTCCATTTTCCCTTCGCTTTGAGCTTTGCTAATACTCTCTTCAATAGTCGTAATATCTTCTTTCCATTTTTCGTAATCTATTTCCTTTTCTAATCTCTTCACTTCTTTGATATCTTTTTTAGCTTGCTTGAATTGCCCTTTTCTAGCTCGAAGTAAAGCTCGAATAATCAAACCTAAAGACAAGATTTGATTGTGCTTATTTTCAACAGCAAGTTGAATTGCAGTATCAATATAATTCAATGCGGAATTCAAAATGTTTGGTTGCTCATCTAGTTTATACCTTTGTAGTAAAACTGCTGCTAGAAGAATATTATTTGAAAGAATTAAATCTAAATCCTTAGATTGTCTTGCAAGTTCTAATGAAGTATGAAGATATTTTATCGAATGAGAGAAATTTTGTTCTAACATCTCATTATAACCGAGTAGATAATCTACTTGGGCATTAACGGAGATAGTTTGTAGTTCCTTGGACAGGGATCTTATCTCTTTAAGGTATTCTGGGACTTTTTCTAGTTGTTCTGAACGCAGATAATAGTGTATTAATTCAAACAAAATAAATGCTTTAAACAAGGAAGTCTCTTTTCTCTGAATTTCATATGCATGAAGAAATGATTCTTCAGCTCTTGGATCACCGGTTAAATAATATAAATTACCCATTTCTGTAAGATAGAGATAAGGCCACTTGCCAGTAGATTCCTTATAGAGTTTTATAGCACGTTCCATCATTGATTTAGCAAGTAGGATTTTTCCTTCTATGAAATACGATTCTGATAAATTACCAATGGCAATAGACAACCGATAATTATCATTATATTTTTCATATTCTGCCATTAATGCTTCAAAGCATTTTATTCCATTTACATTATCACCAAAATAGCTGTGGATAGCTCCATTCAAATTTAAAAAGTCTGTATAAGAGAAATAAAATCTAAATTTATTGTTATATGGTTCAACAAAAGCAATCATTTCATTGATATTGGATTCCGCACCTGAATGAAGTAACCACCAAATAACATTTACAGCAGTATCTAGTAGACCAAAAATTTCTACAGTATTTGTTGTCTCGAGTAAACGCTTGCTTAGATTCTTATATAGCTCCTTTAATATAGCGACATCACCTTGTTGCCCGTAGACCCATGAACGAATTGAAAACACAAATGCTTCCATTTCATGAGTGAAATCAGATCTCGTTCTGAGTGTTTTTGCTAATTTGTCAACTGTTAATCTTGTTGCCTGGTAATTTGATGGATCTTCCTCAAAATAGGCGATAAGTAAGTCAAGATAAGGATGTTTTATTTCTTTGAGAAGCGATATAAAATCCTCAGTGGCTTTCATTTTCTGAGTTAAATAGGAGCTCAAACAAGCAAGCTGAAAAGCGACTTCTTGATTTAGCAACAATTTATTTTGTATAAAATTCCTTTTCTTCTTAATTTTGCTTTGTGTTCTAAGTTTTGCAAAAGGACCTTTTGAAGAAACTTCAATTTTCATTTTTTGCATTTCTTCTAATTCCTTCCTCTCTTCGAGAACCTCACTAAGAACCAGACTAACGCCTTTTTGTAATCGATCAACTGGATTAAGGTCAGCTTGATGGCTTATAGCAGATTGTAAACGGTCTTTGACGTCCATAGGAAAACGAGTGATAAAGGAGTCAAAGAGTAACTGCATAGTAATAAATCTTAAACGAGAGAGAATATAAGAATTATTTAAGTGACAAAAAAGATTTAAAGTATTGAAAAAGCTTTTAACTGAAATTAAATGTTAAAAGTAAATTGAAAACAAATAGCTTTTGGTGAATCACAATTGAAATTAAATATTGATGAATTCGGAAAATGGTGCGATGCATTTGGTCCATCAGGTTTTGAGAAAGAAGTAGCAATTCTTGTGAAAAAATATACTGAACCTTTTGCAGATGAAATTTTACAAGATAGAACAGGTTCTATTATCTTTAAGAAAGGAGATAAAGGACCTAAAGTTATGCTTGCGGGTCACATAGATGAAGTTGGCTTCATGGTTTCAGGAATAAGTAAAGAAGGCTTTCTAACCTTTAATCAACTCGGTGGATGGTGGGATCAAGTTCTTCTCAGTCAAAGAGTTGTTATTATGGTCCGAGATGGAACTAAAATCAAGGGAATCATAACATCTAAGCCACCACATATTCTAAGTGCTGAGGATCGTAGCAAAGTTGTTACTAAAGACAAGATGTTTATTGATGTTGGTTGTAAAACCAAGAAAGGTGTTGAAGCTCTTGGAATTAAAATGGGCGATCCTATTATTCCAGATGCTACTTTTGAGTTAATAAAAAGGAAACAATTCAAGAAAGACAAAGATACTGGAAAATTCACAGAAAAAGAAGTTACTCTTGCAGTTGGAAAAGCATTCGACGATCGTCTTGGTGCTTTTATTATTTCTGAAGTATTGAGAAAAATCAAGGAAGATAAAATTGAACTTCCCAATCAGCTTTACGGAGCTGCTACAGTACAAGAAGAAGTAGGTCTTCGTGGTGCAAGAACATCCGCTCAGATGATCCAACCAGATGTTGGCTTTGCACTTGAAGTTGATATCTCAGGAGATGTTCCAGGAGTAGACAGCACAAAAGTGACAGCCTCTATGTCTAATGGTCCTTCTATTCTAGTAGCTGATGGTTCTATGTTACCAAACCCTAATTTGAAGCATTTCGTTATTGATGTTGCTAAAGAAATGGGTATGGATGTTCAGTTATCAATTATCGCTAGAGGAGGAACAGATGCTG
>JAGMDP010000200.1 GCA_023128635.1 Candidatus Heimdallarchaeota archaeon
ATTGCTCTTGCAGCCATTTGGACGTATTCAACAAGACAGGCTGTTTTTATCATTAAAATAAACAAGTTCTTTTTTTCAACCTGACATTTCTCTGCGAGATACTGAATTACTTCTTCGTTTGGTAATTGATCAGATTCTATGCAAAGAATAGCTTTCTCATGCTCATCTTTGTAATCTAACAATTTATAGATCTTTGATGGTTTTAGAGCTAAAGCTCGTCCTGGTCCACAAGCCATTCCGAAGAAATCGCCTTTATTTATGTTCCAACTCGCAGCTTGACAACCCAAGGTTGATAACACAGGGTATGAAGTATCTACTTGAACCGTTAGTAGAGAATTGTCTTTTGACATTGGAAGATTTAACTGAACCTTTGCTAAGCCACCTAAACTGATTTTCGTGAAAAGTAATCCTGCAGCGAAACTCCCTTCGGTGTTTATTCCACAATCAATGATGGTTGCTTCGTCAATTTTTTCAACTTTAACTTTAAGCTTTTCAGCTTGTTTAATCATTTTTTCAACTAATGGTATGATTTCTTTTGTAAGAGAAATGGTCATGTTACTCTACCTACTTCTTTCAAATCTTAATTACCTTTTAATCCTAGTCCTATACCGGAATAATTAATGCCTTCTTTTAAGAATCTCTCCGGTTCATAAATTCTTCTGCCATCAATTAGAATTGGATTTTTCATTGATTTGAAATCATCAGGTTCTAAATTCCGAAACACATCCCATTCAGTTATCAACAGACATACATCTGCATCTTTTAATGCCTCATGAATGGAATCTGCATAAGTTATTTTATCTCCAATCCAGTGTTCCTTCTTAGCTTCGCTCATCGCTTTTGGGTCCCAGGCAATAACTTTTGCACCTTTTGTGAGCAGTTGATCAATTATCTTAATTGAGGGAGCACTTCGCATATCATCTGTTTCTGGTTTAAAGGATAAACCAAGAATACAAACCATTTTTCCGGAAAGAGTTTCAAGCTTTTCTTCCGCAAGTTCAACCATGCGTTTCGCTTGATGGGCATTTACATCCAAAACACTGTTCAAAATCTTAGGGTCATAACCTATATCTTTTGCAAATTTCATGATTGCTTTGACATCTTTAGGAAAACATGAACCGCCGAAACCAGCACCAGCTCGTAGGAAGTTTGGATTAATTCTAAAATCGAGACCAATACCTTTGGCAACGTTATTGATATCTACACCCTCAATTCGTTCACAAATATTAGCGAATTCATTTATGAAAGAAATTTTTGTGGCGAGAAATGAATTGTTCGCATACTTTATGCATTCCGCGGTTTCTAAGGGAAACCGAAGAATTTCAGGACAATGTACTTCTTTGTTGTAAATTGCTTGCCAATTTTTTGTATATTCATCTGTTTTTTCACTGTAGAGTTCTCTGAAAATTCCTTCAAGCATTGCTCCCGAATTCTTATCATATTCACCAATTATAATTCGATCAGGATACACAGCATCATGAACACTTTGTCCCTCACGCAAAAATTCTGGATTCATACATAATCCAAAACCTTCACCGACTTTCTTACCTGATTCCTCTTCAATAGCTTGCTTGATAAGGTTACGAGTTGTTCCGGGAACAATTGTAGACTTTGCTATTACTAAATGATAATCATTTTTCTCTTTAATTGCTTGACCAATATCTCTTGCACTTTGCTCTATGTATTGGAGATCACAGCTTCCATCATCTCGAGAGGGAGTCCCAACGCAGATAAATGTTACATCACTCGATTTTATAGATTCAGCAATATTAGTAGTAGCTGTTAATGTTTTTTTCTTGAGAACAACTCTTTGAATTAAGGGGGGAAGATTTGGCTCAAAAAAGAATGCTTCTCCTTTGTTCACGATATCAACCTTTTCTTGATCAATATCAAGAGCTACCACACTAAATCCTCTATCTGCGAATATTGCAGCAGTAACAAGTCCTACAAAACCTGTTCCAGTTATTGTTATCTTTACTTCAGAGTTCATTGCAATTCTCTACTCCGGAAATTTTCATTTTAAATAGCTAAAAATGTTATTTTCTTAGAGGTTTCAAATCATGATTAAATTGTATCTATTTAAAGAAAAGCTTTGGGGGGATATTTGAGAACTTTCGATATATTTTGCGAGGTCTCATCGGCAGGTAATATGAAATGAAAGAAGTGAACATTAGTTACCCCATTTCACAAATCCAATATACAAAACCACAACGAAAAAAACTCAAAGAAAGATTGAATTTCGGGATAATGTATCAACACCCACGAATCTATGATTTCACTATCTGGTTAAATGATCCGAGTGAATTAATGCCTAAAACATTAGCCAAAAGTGTTGAAGGCGATTCCGTTTTAGATTTAGGCTGCGGAACGGCAAGTTTGCAAACCTTCCTACCAAAAGGAATTCAATATATCGGGATCGATTTAAATGAAGATTTTCTTGTGTTTGCAGACAAGAAAAACAGAGGTACTTTTTACAAGCGAGATGTAACAGGGGACCTATCTGATTTGAAAGCAGATACTGTGGTACTGGCTGATATTTTGCATCATATTACACCAAATCATCAAAAACTAATAGAGAATGCCATAAAGTGTGCCCAGAAAAAAGTCATCATTTCTGCTTGTTATGAAAAAGAGGAGGGTCCTTTTAAACAAATTTCTGAATTTATTGGTAGAAGAATCATAGATAATGACGGACTAAATGAGCAGCGAGAAGGAGCTGGTTGGTTAAAATTGGATGAGTTATTACAGTTTTTAGAGACTAATGGTGCAACGAATTTCCAAAAAGTCTTGTCCCACATCCATTGTGAAATTAACATATAAAGCATGAAAGGAGAATCGTAAACAAATGAACGTAAACAGTAGTAAAGTTGAGGTTAGTCTCGAATATAAGGAAACCTCTCAAATAGAGGAATTAGAAAAGAGTATTGTAAAGAATGGTGATAGTAGTTCGTTAATTAAGAAACTCGCTGATGTTCATTTTAAGGAAGGAAATTATCTTAGAGCTTTGAGTTGTTATTTGAAGTTATTATCTTTTGATCCAGAAAATGCCCGAATCTGGAACAAATTAGCTGTTATTTTTATAAAATTAGAGGAACACAAGTCAGCAATAGAACTCTCAAGAATTGCTCACAGATTAATTTGTAAGGAAATGAATGATGACTGTTAATTAGTTTTCATTTAGGAGTACTTGTTCTTGTGATTGGTCCTCAAAAAAGCTATTTTCCGAATGTAAGAAAAGGTAAAAAATAGGGTAGTTTGTCAATAATAGATAGGTGTTACTCCAATGCCTCCAAAAGATGATGACCTAGAACTTTTCTCTGATGCAGAAGAAGGAAAAATAGACGAACTTCGATTAGAGTTGCATAAAGAGGAAAGAAAAACAAAACCTCCTCCTGCTGTGTGGAAAATAGTTGTTATTATGATTAGTATTGCATTAGTTTTAGCTGCCCTTGCTATTGGCCTGGCTAAAATAATTGACAATGCAGATGGTGGTGGTACTAGAAACTTTTCTGATTGGATAGGAATAATGTTTCTGATACTTTTAGGAGTGGCAATCTTTTCAGGTTCAATACTAGGTGCCTGGGGTGGACAAAGAAATATACCTATCCGAATTGTATCTCCTGGCGATGCATCGGTAATTGGTACCGGAGTGTTTGTTTCCGGATACATTATCGAAGATTGTATTGATAACGAATTAGAACTAACTATTTACGATAAAACGAAAGAAGTCATCTATGAGGAAACAATAGCAATTAATGAAGATGGTTTATTCTACTCTGAATTATCAGATGCTTTTACTGGTATTAAGAAAACCGAAAACATTTCCGTAGAAACATGGATGGTTTCCGCTAAATCCACAGAATTAAAATTTGTTAGAAGAAAGAAAAAACTAGATGAATTAAATGTGAAAAAATATGGTTTAAAAATTGGTTCGCTTCAATTCTTTCCAATTATCTTCAAGGATTTTTCTGATAAAGCAAAAGCTCTTTTTGATCCTAAAAGAAAAGAAAAAGGATATATTGAGAAAGTTAAAATGGAAGGTGGTAGGACAACAAATATTTTCTTCCCAGAAAAAGACAAAGATGATAAGTACATTCCCTTTTCTTTTGAGAAAGTTGCAGAAATGCGTCAAAATGCTATGTACTTTGATATTAAGCGAAAGAGAAGAGGATTATATAGTTTAATATTCCTAGCTATGGCAGTTCTCTTTGCAATCTATCCATTGATTGATGCATTTATTTCTTAGAGTAGAATACCTAGAAAACTTTATCTTTAGTTGGTTTTCTTTTAGAATCAGAGGATAAACAAATGAAGTATAATTTGCAGTTTAGTTTTAAATTGCGAGGAAAATTCCCTCAAAATGCTCCTGAAAAAATCGAAGAATGGTTAGAGGAGCTAAAACAAATGCTCGAAAAGGGTATAAATGAAAAAGATCTAAAAGAAATCTCTCGAGTTAAAAAGTGGGAGATTACTTCAACTTCTAAGAAAGAAGATGAATTTGTTCTTTCAGTTTTAAGTGGAGGTGCACTTCCGCCCCATCATGCTTTACTTAGGATGAGGAAGTTTTTCAGTGGAAAATTTGGAAAAGAATTCAAATTAGGTATTAGTGGGATAGAGATTAAATCTTATAAAATTGATGTTGATATACCTCGTAAACCGGAAAAAGAATTTTCACTTCCATTTGCTTCATCCATTAAATTCAGTGATAAAGTAGCAAAAGTCACACTGGATAAAGATATCCCAATTGATTTTATTGAAAAAGGTGCTATTGACCGACTTGTCAAGCTTGTAAGGAATAAGGTTCTAGAGGAATTCATAAGAGGTAAAGATGAACACCACATCGTTATTTGGTCAAGTGAGGAAAAAACACCAGTAGTTAAAACAAATCCAACTGATAACATGATAAAGGAAGGGTGGATCCAAAGAACTAATTATCGAAATCAATGGATTTTCGGACCAGCCATTACAGCTGTAACTGAAGCACTAAAAGATGTAATGGTTGATGTTTTGTATAAACCACTTGGCTTCAAGAATATGATTTTCCCAAAGGTTGTTCCCTGGGAAGTTTGGAAGAAAAGCGGACACCTTTCAGGATTATATCAAGGAGGATTTGAGCCTTACTTTGTTTGTACTCCAAAAACACAAGATGCTGAATTTTGGGAAGAAATTGCTGATTATTATCGAATTACTTTGGATATTGAACCGGAAAAAGTCATGGAAAAACTTCGACCTCCTATTGGAGGATTAAGTTATGCTCAATGCCCACCATTCTATTCATATCTTCAAGGTAAAACAATTTCAGATGATAGTTTTCCAATATTAATCTATGATTGGTCGGGTCCAACGTATAGATATGAAAGTGGAGCAGCACATGGTTTTGAAAGAGTAGATGAGCTTCACAGAATAGAAACCATAGTTATTGGATTCCCTGACCAAGTCAAAAAAGCAGCACAAGATCTCCGAATGGGTTTCAGGAAGATAATTGGAGAAATTTTGGATTTAGAATATCGGGAAGCTTGGGTTACTCCTTGGTGGATTTCCCAAGAAGGATCAGCTGATCAAGAAGAAGGAAAAACTGTTGAATTACCAAAATTTGATCAAATAGGTACAATAGATTTTGAAATCTATACACCTTACAGGGGTTCAAGAGATTCAAGTGATTGGCTCGAAACTCAGAATGTTTCCATTTTAGGAAACAAATATGCAAAGAGTTTCACTGTAAAATCACAGTCAGGGAAAGAACTTTGGTCTAATTGTTGTGGTGGAAGCTTTGAACGCTTCATTTCAGCTTTTGTTGCACAGAAAGGTGTTGATCCGAAAAACTGGCCGGAGAAATTCCTCAAATATATAGATAAGCTCCCTAGTGGACCCACGTTTATGTAAGAATGGATCATTGTAGGTATTTGCTATGACAGACAAGATAAAAGGCTTAAAGCTTCTGAAGAAAATAAAACCTACAAAAAGAATTTGCATAATGGGCATAGGTAATTATGATCGCGCGGACGATTATGTTGGAAGTGCTGTTGTAGAATTACTCGAGAAGAAAACCTTTCCAGATAATGTTAAATTAATCAATGCTGGTCCAGTACCTGAAGCTATAACAGCAGTCATTAAGCGTTTTGAGCCTGATTTTCTAATTATAATTGATGCAGCACAAATGGAAGAGGAGCCTGGTACAATAAGGATTTTTTCTGAGAAAAACGTTGATTCTGCGTATATGATTACCCCACACAAAGTTTCCATGAAAATGTACACACAATATCTAACTCATTTTCTAACAAAACTGAAAACAATATTCATTGGTATTCAACCACAATCTATTCGATATGATGAAGGTATGACCGAGAAAGTCAAATTAAGTGCTGATTTTGTTAGGAAGATGTTGGAAGACAAGTTATTGAGGAAGTAAAGTGGCTCGAGATATAGGTCCTAAAAGAGAGCTTCTAATTGAGTTATTAATTGATAAGATTCCAAAAGAACTGCATCTTCATATTCCACACCGTTGGTGGTTTATTGGGGATATTTTAATTACAACAATTCCTGAGAAGCTCATACAATATCGGAATGCAGTTGGTGAGGCATTTCTCCAACTTGAACCAAAGAGAGCGAGAACTGTTCTTGGAAAAACTGGTCCAACGAGAGGGATTATTAGAGAACCGAATTTTGATTATTTGGCTGGTGATAAGAACACTGAAACAATTCACAAGGAATTAGGTTGTTTCTTCAAATTAGACGCAGCAAAGCTAACCTTTTCTCCCGGCAATCACTTTGAAAGAGAAAGAATGCTGGATGTTGTGAAAAGTAATGAATTTATTATAGACATGTTTAGTTGTGTTGGCAATTTATCATTACCTCTTGCTGTTCACAAATCTCCAAAGCAAATCATTGCTGCTGAAATTAATCCATTGGCTTACAAATATCTCGAAGAAAACATACAACTCAACAAGGTTTCAAACGTGATGAAAGCAATTGAAGGAGATAATCGAGTTATTTTAAGAAATTATGAAGGGAAAGCTGATCGAGTTATTTCAGGTTATTTACATAGCGATGAAGATCAAATCAGACAAGCTGTTAGATTATGTAAAGAAAGTAGCATTCTCCATTACCATGTTGCTGTTACTGCACGAAGAGAAATACAGACAGAAGTAATCAAGAATATTGAACGATTAATTCAAGCAGAAGGAAGAGTTTGTGCGGGAATGACTCGAAAACGAGTGAAAAAATACTCTCCGGGAGTAGAGCACATCGTTTTAGATATAGTAATTAACTAATAACAAAATTATATAATACTCGAATTCTTACGATTAATACTGGAGATATTATCATTGAATAAGAACGTAGATGCGAAAAAGCCCGACTCATGGACATTGCGACAACTCAAGGTTGTTGCAGAATATCAATTCGGTAAGAAATTTGACAAGATTTTAGCTCCAAATAACATATTAGTAACTTTTTCGAAAAACACTTTGCGAGTGAGAGAGATAATTTTAGAGGGAGAGCGTCTTGCAACAGTTAGACCAACAGATGGATTATTTTCCATAGGTCTTGCAGGGGCACAAAGAATTATTGATAATACTAAAATGCCAAAAAGACGTGTTGTTGTTCAATCTGATGTCAGCGAGTTTATTGC
>JAGMDP010000201.1 GCA_023128635.1 Candidatus Heimdallarchaeota archaeon
GCACGAAGTGACAGTAATACAGCAATGAATATCAAACGAACAGGTGTTTGTTCTCTTAACTTTATTCCTGATGACAAGAAAAGCATGGAAGCGTGTGTGCAATTAGGTTTTCCTGGTGAGAAAACTGTAGAAAAAATGAAACATAATAAATTTACATTAATTCCTTCATACAGAAATGGGGATGGAAATGGAATAGAATATCCTGAAATTGTAAAAGAATCTATCCAAGTTTTCGAATGCTCAGTTGCTGAAGACATCCCAATTTGGATTGATGAAGAAACAACTGAATGTCATATGGTTTTAACAATTGAGAAAATAGTCATGAAGAAAAAATGGAAAAAAGCCTTAATTAAAGGTGAAGGTTTCCCACCAATTCCAATTGATTATGGATTTAGAAATAATGTTAACTTTTGGTTTACAAAACACAGCAAACCTTACAAAATTCCTTTACCTGAAAGAAAAGGTATCGATATTAATTCAATAAGATATGCAATTTCCCGCTGTGATCCTGATATCCAATGGACAGATGAAGCCTGTGAGAAAATTGTAAAAGTTCCGCGTATTTTCCTCAATAGGGTTGTTCAAGGTATTATGAATCAAGCTAAGAAGGAAGGTATCACTTTAGTTACAGGTGAATTTATGAATAAAATGCGTGATAAACGCTCAGAGGAACAAGATAATTAAATTCTGATTATTAATCACCATATGTTTCTATGAATCTCTTTTCTTTTTTTCCTCGAAAATGTTGATTAGATGTTGAATTTTAATCCATCAACAGCTATTTTGAAGCCCTTTTCAAGGAGCTCTTTTCTTTCTTTACATTCTCTTTTTAGAATTAAATTTGTGTGATTAAAATGGGTGAAATATATTTCTGTTTTAGTAGTATCCAACAGTTCCATCGTTTCTTTAATTGGTGGATGTGGAACATCATCTCTCCCCGGCAATTCATCCTTAGAATAAAATGAACCATCAATTAAAGCAATATCCACGCTTTCTACAAGTTTAATCAAATCATCAGTCCAGTAGTCAAGATCTGGCAGATAGAGAAATTTCTTTTTTTGTTCTATAATATAGCCTACTGTGTCTGCATATTCATCTCTGTGTGGAACTTTGAAAGAAGTAATCCAGAAATCTTCTATCGGATACTTGTGATTTGTCTTTATATATAATGGAACCAGATTTTTTCCTTTTATCATGTGTGAAAAAGGATGATTATTCACTAAGAAAACACTCATTTTTTTTGAACAGAAAACGGTAATATTTCGAGCATCTATACACTCTTTTCCAAGGGTCCAAAGACCTGCAACATGGCCAAAGTGTGCATGTGTAAGAAAAACTCCTGAGATTGGAATTGCTTTTTGGTTTTTTACTTTGGGAATGATTTCCGTTATCATCTCTATTTGTTGCTTGATATCTGGTGAAGCATCTATTAGATAGCAATATTCTTTTTCAGAATCTAATAAAGCAATAGATGGACCAAGCAGAATGTCTTTGGGATTTTTCCATGCTTGTGAGCAATTTAGACAATTACAACTTATTTGTGGAACACCTGCGTCTTGTCCAGAACCAAGAATAACGATTTGCATAATCTAAAATGATATAAAAGTTAATAATCTTTATTCCTAATTAATTGATAGGGGAAAGGTATGTTTGGCACTCGTCCAAAAGGAATTACCAAATTAGAGGTCTTTTCTACAGTTATTTTTGTTATTATTATGTTTGTAATGTGATATGTCAGTGTAATGACAACTTATCATGTAGAGAAGCCAGGATGGAAAACCTATCGTAATAGTGAACCAGAACCTAATGGTGATATGCAGAAAATTAATTCTATAGCAATTTCTCAATTAATACCACAAACAAACATTACACAATACAAAATTCTCTTTGATGAAGCACATATACCACACATATCTATATTCAATAATGCCTATTCAATTGGAGGAAATGGAAAACTTCACAGATTGCAAATAGAATTATTAGGGTTGGGTCACTTTGTTGAAGTATTAGAACCCGGATTAGAAATAACTACAGCACTATTATCAAATTATGATCTATTGGTTATACCTTATTCATATGGATATTATGATACTTCTGAAATAAACACTGTAAGAAATTGGGTTGAAAGCGGCGGCAATATTCTCATTTTAGCAGAATATTGGAATGTCATTGAAAATGACTCTTTTAGGACATTAGTAGGAGCATTTGATTATGAGCTAAGCGAGAAAGAAATTTATGATACTGATGATACAGTAGGGTATAGGATTAGAAAATTCGATGAGATGAATATAAGATCACATCCAATTACGACATCTATTGGGAGTATAAGTATGAGCTATATACTCGGTATTATCAATAAACCAATTGATTCTCAGGATGTGATTATAACAGACAATGATGATACTGCTTATTATCCAGATTATCCCGATAACATACCTGCGAATAATATTCCAGTAGTTTGTGCTCAAGGTAATATTAACAGCAATGGAGGACGCCTAGTTTTAATATCTGCAACTAATTTATGGGATACAGCTGTTGATCCTGCTTTAAGCACACACAATATTATGCAATATGATAACATGCAATTTGCAAAAAACACTTTCAACTGGTTAGTAGAAAGAAATGGTATACTCAGTATTGATACAGATGGCGATACACTAACTGATTATATAGAACTATATTATCTAAATTCCAATCCAAACTCATTAGATTCTGACAATGATAACTTAACAGATTTATTTGAGTATCAAAATGGAATGAAACTGTACACAAATGACACAGATTCCGATGGATTATGGGATTATGATGAGTTTCATATCTTACCAACAGATCCTAAGAAAGCAGACACAGATGATGATCAACTTATAGATGGTGATGAGTACTTCATTTATGGAACAAATGCAACTTGTAAAGACACAGACATAGATGGAATTCCAGATGGATATGAAGTTTTCAATCTAATGGATCCTTTAAACGAAACAGATGCAGAATTAGATTATGACAATGATCTATTAACTAATTTACAAGAGTACAAATTCGGAGGAAATGTGTACAGTAACGATTCAGACTCCGATGGATTATCGGACTCTGATGAATTATATATCTACTTTACAAAAATCAATAGGAATGATACTGATTTCGATGGTTTGATGGATTGGGATGAAATATTTATCTATTTTACAGATCCGAGAGATAGAGATACCGATGATGATAACTATAGTGATAGACTGGAAATATTAGAGGGATGGGATCCTTTAGATCCAGATGATCCAGTTCCCAGACCTTGGGTCAGTACATCCAGGCCAACTGTGCAAATTTCTATATCGATCTTTTCTATTCTAGTTATAATTCCTTTAATTCCTACTGCAATATACATTAAAAGAAAGAAGAAATGATTCTCAGGATGTAAGGTGTAATTTGAGATCCCCAGAAAAATCTTATTTTCTCTTTCTCATTTGATTTCGAATATCATTTATCCATAAGTCCAAATCTCTAACAATCCAAGCTGAAGAATCCGTTTCCCCTCTGTGATTAGTAAAAATTATTTTCAATAAATCTCTACTCTTGGTTTTTTTTAGATGCCATTTATTCATTTCAATATCAAGAATGCTATCAATTGGAATTCGATAAACGCGTTTAGGCCACCACATTTCAAAGTATAATTCTCTTGGAGTAAGAATTAAAACACCATTTCCTCTGACTTGTCGAAGCTTAAGTGATTCTTGCCCAAAGAAATTTGATCCCACAGATCTACGAATGATGTCTCTTCCTTCAAATTTTGCTAAGATGTTTTTACTTCTTTTTTTGAACATTGGTTATCCTCATAATTTATTATGCTTTTTGACAGAAAAGACTTACTAATGAATTTGTAAGCTTTTATGAGCTGTCTAATCTAAATTCCTAAATCTTAAGATGTAAAAAAAATGAAAAATAAACATCAAAGTATAAGCCTTTGATGCTTAATTCGATTTTGTGATTTGATTACTATTATATTCTTTAACTAATTTCTTTGGACCATAATAAATTGCGATAACAATAGCTAGTATCAGACTTATTGCGAATCCAATCAACATACCATATGTAGGTAACCAAAGATTATTTGGTAATTGACCATTGATTAAACCAAGTTGCCAATAAGGAATTAATGCTCCAGCGATATTTGCTGTCCAATGTAATAGTATAACAGCTAATACACTGCCACCTGTGTTATTATAGATCCAAGTATAGAATACTGATAAGACCATTTGTAGGAGAATAAATGCCCATATGGGAATAAATTGTTGTGTTGTTCCAGTTATGAAATGTAAAGGAAGATGCCAGACACCCCATATGAAACCAAGGATTAAACTAGCACCTAAACCTCCAAAACGTTTCTGTAGAGGATCTAAAGCATAACCTCGCCATCCGAATTCTTCTCCTAAAGGTCCGCCTACAAAAAATCCAATTAATACTACTCCTATTACTAAGCCCCAATTATAGTAACCTGTTTCTATTGAATAACCAAAGATGGGAATTATTATACCAAATGCTATACCAGCTAAAATTGGAAATAATAAAAAGATGGGGAGTAACCATTTTTTATTGAAGTCAGCTTTAATTCCTTTCTTTAATAAAGCAACTATACCCTTACCTCCTTGCGCAATACCTGTTACAATTAGTGCTGCAACTAAAGGACCAAAAATTGCGAATCCACTGAAGACTTGTGTACTCCAAGTAGGTAGTGCAATTATTCCGTATGAATTCAAAACATTTGGCAAGAATAATACCCAAGACCAAACGAAAGTAATTACAAAAAATAAAATTAGGAATAAATCACTTGATTTTTTCTCACTTTCAATTATGGTAATATTATTATTGTTTTCGTTTTTTATTTCTATATTCAAGTTAAATCATCTTGTTTTGCGATTTCTAACGCAAATTTTTTCACTAAATAAACAGTAATTGATTAATATATAAACACTGCTTTTATAGAAAGTAAGAATTTTTTAGAACTAATTTCTTAGAAATTAAGGTTTGAATAAAATGACTGAAAAAAAACACTTCTTTGGGGTAATTAAACCAACCAGAGATGATTTCATAACAAATCCCACAGAAAAAGATAATGAATTAATGAGTAAGCATTTCCTATATTTGAAAGATTTATTAGAGAAAGGCAAATTAGTTCTAGCTGGTCCGGTGTTAAATGAGAAGAAACCAATGGGTATTTTCATTTTTGAATGTGTTACATTGGAAGAAGCTGAGGAACTTCTAAAGAATGATCCTTCAGTTAAAGCAGGTATACAAATTGTCAAAAAACTAGAACCATTCAGACTCTCTCTTTACAAGAAAACAGATTGAAAATTTCTTGCTTTTATACTTTAACTTCAAAAATACTTTTTTAGGTGAAAGATAATTCATCAAGAAGAATTGTTAAACAGTATTTGCCGGTGAATGTTACTTGGTTGCTACGTGGTTAGGTATCTTTATGATTGCACTTCCTTTTATTGCTGCGATCCTAATGCTTCTTGTTTTGAAATGGAAAGCTGACACAACAGGTTTCATAATGTGGATAATTATGGTGATTCTTGCTGTTGCCTACTTTAAAACAAATACAGGAGTAGTATTTTTAGCATCTATTGCTGGTTTCATCAAATCCTATCCTATTGCTCTAATGGTTTGCACAAGTATTTTCATGATAACTTATATGCAAAAAACTGGTGCATTGCAAAGGATAATTGTAGCTTTTAAGACTCTTGGGGGAGAAGGAAAACAACCATTTCAAATAATGTTTATCAACATCGGTCTTGGGTGTTTTCTCGTTTCTATTGGTGCTACTCCTGTAACTATGTTGCCACCAATTATGATTGCTATTGGTTATTCTTCTCTTGCTGCAGTGGCTCTACCTGCAATCGGTTATGATCCTTTGACCACCTTTGCACTTTTAGCTATCCCCGCAGTTGTTTTTCAAAAAGTAATGTCAGGATTATTTGATTTGACTCCAATTTTCCCAACACTAGCTGAGAGTGGATACATTTTTTCCCTTTTCATGCCAATTGTAACCACAGGCATAGCACTTGGTATGATGTTTATTGCTGGAGGGAAGAAAATGCTCTTCAGAAAAGATTCACTTATTTTCGCAATCGTTGGTGGGATAACAGCCGGCGGAACTTCTGTGTTAGTAAATTTCATAGCAAAGCGTTTTCAAATTGATGGTTTAGTTCCATTAACAGGATTATTTGCTGGATTATTCACTTGTGTAGCAATGTTGCTTTTAGCAAAAATAATGAAATTGAAAATTTTTGATAGAAGCAATCTAACTGAAAAGGATCACAAAATAGAACAATCCATGCCACTTTGGAAAGCATTTATGCCATGGACAATTCTTGTTATTTTATGTGGAGTAACCAACTTAATACCACAAGTACACGATTTCCTTTTCAATACTCTCTCAATGCAAATACAAATTAGTGGGGCTGATCCAATTTCCTTGCAGGTCTTCTGGAATGCTTGGTTCTGGGTAATTCTAGCTACGGTTCTATCCATGCCTTTCTTAGGTGTTAAAGGGAAACTCAAAGATACTTTCTCTACATGGGGCAAACGAGCTATTAAACCAGTTTTTGCAGCTGCGATATTCTTCTCAGTTGCATTTGTAATGAATTATTCTGGAGCTACGGGTGAATTACTCGCAGATGGTTCTTGGGTAATCGCAGAAGAAAATAATATGATTAAGGTATTAGCAGATGCTAGTGAGAGTATTTTTGGTGATTATTACGCCTTAATTGTTCCTTTTGTTGGGTTATTAGGTGGTTTTGTTAGTGGGAGTGAAACTTCATCCATTGCTATGTTTACGGAATATCAATACAGAACAGGTATACGTCTTGGATTATCAGAAAATAGTATATTGATACTTGGGGCATCAAATGGTATTGGTGGAGGGCTTGCTAGTGTTCTAAGTCCAGCCAAGATACAGAATGCTACTGCTGTAATAGACAAACAAGGAATTGAAGGTGAAGTGATTAAGAAAACAGCTCCAATTGCTCTATTAATGGTGGTTTCAGTTTCACTCATTACACTTTGCTGGGCAAATCACTATCCGGCTTGGAAATGGGTTGTTGTCTTTGCAATTGGAATTGGTGCTGTTGCTGTTTTATTATTGTCGATTTTAGGAATCAGTAAATTACGAAACAGAAAAAAAGAACAAGTAAAAGTATCTGAAAAGGAGGAAAGGGAATGAGTTATCTCGAAATCTTAGCTTACATTTCAGTTGGAATAATTACCTTCAGTTGGATTCTTGTTCTGATATTTGATATTGGAAAGAAAGTCATTGACAAAAAGGCAGACATACCAATCATAGAAGAAAATTCGGAGAGTGAAATTATTTGAATGAAATTGCAACGCTCGTTACAACAACTATTGGGTTAGCAATCATTTTGTTAGTTTGCATTTTTCTCCTTGGATTTATAATTGCAGATCTATTAAAAAATTTCAAATTCAAAAGCCTAAGAGGGTCTGGAAAAAAATTAGTTAGTTATTTCAGTAAAAAAGATAAAGAATTAGATTAGATGATAAATTCTTGGAGATTCTAGTATGAAAAAGAGAATGCAATCTTTTGCGAAATGGAGTGAAGCAAGTACTTTTCAAAGAATCACTTTCATTACCATTATTGTTTCAATCCAAATCCTCTTTGTTATTACAATTCTCTATTATCATTACTTCATAAATCCTAATTCGAGTTACAATAACGATTCTTGGACAGAGTTAACTCTTGATGCAGACAGGTTGCCAAATGGTGATACTCTTGTGACTAGTTCTCCCATAACGGTTACAGGTGATATCGCAAGGAATCCAAAAACAGCTTCAATTTACTCAGAAATGAATCAGATATATCTTTTGGATCCAAATGGAACTATTAAATGGCGACAGACGGGATTATCTTTTCCACATGAAGTTGAGTACGTTCAGTATCAAGGGAATTATTACTATTTTATTGCTGATACGAATAATAATTCAGCTAAAATGTTCGATTCCGATTTCAACATGATTTGGGAATTTCGACCAGATCTTATTAATTGGACTGAGATTAATCCAGCTTGGGGACCAGATTCCTATTATAATAATCCAATAGAATATGGCTGGACTCATTTAAACGATGTTGATTTTATAGTTGGTTCAGAACATAATACAACCTACGATTCCCTACTCATATCAATTAACAGGTTTGATTTGGTTCTTCTTTTGAATTTTACTGCTGAATTTGATGAACATCTCTCGGGTGACGATTTTGGCTCAGCTGAGAATATTTATTGGTGGTATGGTCCCGGGGAAATTCATCTTCAACATAATCCTGACATGTTGCCTAATGGCAATATTGTAATCTGTGATAGTTATGCGGGAAGAGTTATTGAAGTGAATAAAACCTCTAAGGAAATTGTCCATACTATTAGTTCAGCTGGTGGTAAATCGTTTGTTATTGTAAAAGATGCGGATTACAATCCTATAAACGACTATTATCTTATTACTGATTCTGGAAATAATCGTATAGTCATTATTGATAATA
>JAGMDP010000202.1 GCA_023128635.1 Candidatus Heimdallarchaeota archaeon
AATTTCATCTCTCATAGACTCAATGATGTTTTTTGTTTGTGTTTTGGTTAAGGGTAACCACCAGCTGAAGTCATCAACTGTTATTGGTCCAAATTGCTGAATATACATTCTGAAAAGTGCCTTTAGTGATTTTTCAGTATCAAACGTCTCCCGTTTTAATTCCGGAATATAATCTTCAAATAAACCATATCTGATGGTTCTATCTGTTAAGTATCGTTGACCTATTCTAGCAATCATACCCTCGAACTCTAATAGATGAAGAGAGGATTTAATCCATTCACCCGACCATTTATTTGATAGTTCTTTCTTAATTTGACTTGTTGTTAAAGGAGATTCTTTTCTTAATAATTCTATAAGGTCCTCTCTCATTCTCTCATAATTTCCCTCTTCCATACCCATCTTTACCATATCTTTTATGTTATTCTGCTTATGTTTGTCAAGGAAAATTATCATGGAACCAATAATAATCTCCAAATTTTCACGATGAACTACAAAAACTGTTCTTCTAAAAGCTCTCATACGCACAGCTAATTTATCTTTTGAAATTGCTTGAAAAAGTTCTGCTGGATCGAATTTTTTAACACGAGCCCACAAAGAAAAATATGGAGTCAAATAGTCTGTTGAGTGCAAACCTATGTGTTTCTTTAAAATCTCTTCAAAATCATTTTGATTAGCTTTTGATAATAATGATTGTTTCTGCAAATGATAATATCGTATGCTTTCAGATTTCATCATTAACACCTTTCAATTTCAATCAGCTTGTATATTTTTCAAGTTAGTTATTAAGATACACTACTAAAGCAAAACCAAAATAATAGATTTGATAGGAACTGGCCATGAGTCGTTCAAATAATCCCATATATGGTTTTCCTCCAAAGAAACTCATTACACCAACTAGAATTAACGAGACAATGGCTGCAACCAATGTGAAAATAGCTAATCCTTTCCAACCATCAATTAATCTTAATCTAAAGAATAGAAAGAACATCGCTACAATCTGAAGGATTCCCATGCCAACTACTAAGATTACATGTCCTTTACCTCGCCAGCCAGTGGGTTCACCTCCTTCGTCTAATGGGAACAAACAAGCAATAAGTAGACCCATTACAGCACTGATTATTAAGAGAACCGACCCAACGATCGATCCTTCGCCATTATTTGCTGCCCAATGAGATCCAGCAAAGAAAATCAATAATAACGCACTACTAACAATAATTAGTGATTGAAACAACCATCTTCTATGGGCCTTAACAGCAAATAAAGAACTGATATCTTTGTGTAGGTGACTATATTCTGGAACGATAAAACCTCCAAGTATCCACATTAAAGTATAGATAATTGGGCTTAGCATTCCACAAATTGTTAATATTTTGAATACAAGCATTCTTTTCTATACTCCAAATAATTTTTATTTGGAATATTTTTCCCAATGAATTAATTCATCCATAGGTTTTCTTGAGGATTCTCGAGTTTGATCGGGGTAACCAAGAGCAACTATTGCCATGATATTGAGATGATCGGGAACATTGAGTAATTTCTTTAATTCAGGTTCAAAAGACGCGCCAATAACTCCTGCCCAACAAGTGCCTAAACCTAGGCTATGAGCCTCGATCATGAAATGCATAATAGATGAACCAGTATCAGACATGTGATACTTGGCATGAATTTCGGGATTAGTTAATGGAACAAAAACCACTGGACTTTCTGCAACGAATTTAGCATAAGGATGAATCTCAGCGAATTTCTTTCGCATTTTCTCATCTTTAACAATTATAAATTCCCAAGGTTGTTTATTTGAAGCAGAAGGAGCCCATCTAGCTGCTTCTATGCATTTCTCTATTTTCTCATCCTCAACTGGTGTTGATTTATACTTCCTAATACTTCTTCTAGATTTTAGTAACTCTAACGCATCCATTTCTCAAAACTACCTGTTTATATTTCGTTTGATAACAAATATAATATTACAATAAAAAGTTTATTAGAAATATTCAATAGATTAGTTTGATTTTTAATTTAGCAAATTGTTCTATTTGTTGATATGTACAACAGGTTTTTTCGATTCTTTTATCTTTGCGCTGCCAATTTTTTCTTTTAAGCTAATAATAACTGTTTCTTCTTCTTCTTTTTCATCAAACTCTCGTATGATTTCTTCTTCGGATTCATCAGCTATTTCTTCCTCATCAGATTCATCTTCAATTATCA
>JAGMDP010000203.1 GCA_023128635.1 Candidatus Heimdallarchaeota archaeon
ATGTTGACTCCCATATCAATTGGATTTTGATTTATTGGAGTAGCAAATGTATTGTCAAATACAAATTTCGCTTGTATCTCTTTAGCTAACTTAGCAATCTCTGCAATATCACAAAGAGATAATGTTGGATTTGCGGGGCATTCCATATGAATCATTTTTGTATTGTTCGTGATTTTTGCTTTTATGTTTTCAATATTTGTTGCATCAACAAAATGTACTATAAAACCCCACTCCTTAAAGTATTGATTAAGAAGATGTCTCGTCCCAGGATAGCACCTATCTGTAACAATGATTTCATCGCCGGGTTTTAAATAAGTACTAAAGACAGTTGAAATGGCAGCCATTCCTGAACTGAATCCTATACCTGCTGCACCATTTTCCAATATAGCTATTTTCTTTTCAAAAACAGATCTCGTAGGATTCGCATGACGCGAATAGGCAAAACCAGGTTTTCCATGATAAAATACATCAGCCCACTGATCAGCAATATCATATGCAAAAGTTGTTGAAAAATCAATATTAGTTGTTATCCCTCGAGTAAATGGATTAATACTTTCACCTGCATGAACGACTTTAGTGCCTATTCTCTTTCCCAAATCTTCTTGTTCTTCAATTTTATCTTTTGATATTCCAATACCTTTTGATGCATCCTCTTTCTTTTCATTCATTTCAAACACCAGCTTATATATTTGCATAGATGAAAGATTTATCAACTTTTTTAGAAGGATTTTAAAATAGGTTGTTTGAAAAGAAAAGAAGATAGTAAGGAGATCAAAACGTGTCAGCAAATGAAGAAAAGAGCAAAGCAACATCTATCTTCGAATCCAGATTTATGTCGATTGCTTTAATGTTATGCTTACTAATAATGTGTGCAATATTTATTGTTGTGATAAATTCTATCTTTGGCATAACAATTGCACTTAATGTTTTAATGTATATTGGAATTGGAGTAGGAGGAGGAATATTATTTGTTGTTATTATACTACTGATCTTTTCAAACAGAAAAGCAGGAATTAGTCGAAATATAATTCTTTATTCTGCTGCTTTAATTCTAATTCTCTCTTTAATAATATCACTCATACTCAACTTTGCATTCTCTGGTGAACAAGGTAGCTGGGCATTTATTAATACAAGCTCTATAGGATTAGGGATGACAACTGGTCTTGCTTTAACCTACCTTATGTTAGCTATGTTTAGAAGTAAACTAGTCTTTAGAGAAGAGAAAGAGGATGAAACAAAAACTGATATTGAAATCGAAATCGGTGAAAAAACCGAAGAGATGAATGAAAAAGAATAAAAATAGAAGGTTCAGTAGGAACAAAAGGATATTTAGAAAACAACCAAAAGAATAAAAGGTAACACCTTTGTGGAAACAATAAGAGTATATTAACCAGTTATGAGGTATAAAAAATGATGAAACCATCTGTTAGTGTTGAAAGCCCTGCAACAAATAATCCTAGAAAGGGAAGAGGATTTAGTAAAGAAGAACTTGCAGCTATAAAGTGGAGTGTCAAACAAGCTCGAGAAGCAGGACTCATAGTAGATGAAAGAAGAAAATCCAAGTATAAAGAAAATATTGCTACACTAAAGGTTTTCAAAGAAGATTACGTTAAAGTCTTAGCTGATAAAGAGAAGGTATTACTAAAAGCCAGAAAAGATGGAGCAAAAGCTCGAAGAGAAGCTAAGAAGAGAAAACAAATTGAAGATAAAGAATCAATTGAACGAGAAAAGGAAATTGATGAAGAGAGAAAGAGAATCCAAGAAGAAATAGCTAAGAGAGAAGCTGAAGAATTAGAAGTTGATAGCGAAGCTGAAGAATTAACAGAGGATGAATTAGCTGAATTGGAAACTCTTGAAGAAGGAACAGATTCTGAGGAAACACCTGAAGAAGCTTTAGAAAAAGTTGAAGATGAACTTGCTGAAGCAATAGGTATAACCAAAGAAGAAGAAAAGAAACCTGAAGTAGCCGCACCAGAAGGAACAAAGAAAACTGTTAAACGAGTAAGAAAGAAGCCAACAACTACTACTAAAGGTGCTGCAGACGAAGCAGAAAAGAAGGAATGATTTTTTCATTCCTAATATTTTATTTTTTTTTATATTGAAATAGTCATTCTTGATGAAAGGATTTCAGGCATAACTACATTCAAGGGAGTAGCTCTTATAGGAACTTCTTGAAGCTGATTTCCAAGCATTAAAGAAGAGTCTTCAAGCATTCTATAGATGTTGCCAGAACAATAACAAGGTAATATAGGATTTAGTATTTCACCATTCTTAATTTCATATCCTTCAACAACTGAAACAACAAAATCACCAGTGTAGCAGTTAGCATCCTGAGCTCCAACAATTTCTTTGATATATATGCCATTATTCAATTCTTGGGCAAGAGACTCTGTAAGAGGTTTCTTAGCTTTAATAATAAAATTTGAAGATGAAACTGTTGGGGGGTAAACATAACTTCTTGTATCATTACTAAGAAATGCCACTCGATAACAATTTCCACGATATACTTCTTTTTTATCCAATTCTGGACAGGAGAAATTCATGCCTAAAAGTTGTTTGCATTTCCCACCACTAAGGACATCCCTTGGTTTACTCGGATATCCTTCATCATCGAAACCAAAGGTGTTTTGTGCTCCAGGATAAGTTGGATCATCAATCATTACGATGTTTTTATTGAAACGACAATTCCGAAATGATTCATAATAATGGCTGCCACTAGTATAATGAAAAGAAGGAATTAATGCGTGAGCAAGAATTTGAGCAGCGGACTCAGGACTAAGAATAACTCCTCGTGGTCTTCCAATAGTCATTTTCTTGCGATTTCTTTGGTCATAAGCAGTTTTTATTGAAGTATTGAAAAGCTTCTGCCAGTCCTCTTGTAAAACTCTGGAAGCTAAATGACCAGATCCCATTCCTATGAAATCATCAACTTTAGTAGTAGTAAGTATGTCAGCTTTTAATCTTGTACCGACTTCACGTTTCCACAAACCTTCTGAATTAGCGATTAAACGTTCTTCAGTTTCAATAACAACAATACCATCGATATTTTTAACTGGTTTTGATAATTCTATCGATGAAAGAATTTCTGAAACACTATCACAAATATCTTCTAAGGATAAATCCCTTAATCGATCATCTCTAATTTCCTGTACGGGAGTAATAAATTTCCTATTCACAAAATTACGGGATACTTTCTGAGTCGATGTTTTTGCATTTTGGACAGACAACTCTAAAATTTCATTTATCTTGTTTGCAGCATTTGATGAAACAAAACTCATTTGGTCATCGATTACAGAACGGATAGCAATACCAGATTTCTCTTGTTCAATGGCGTATTTTATTAATCCTTTACTAATTTCAATTTTCTTTATTTCCTTACTTTGTACGAAGACTTCTGTAGCATCAATTTTCATTTTTTCTGCAAGAGATAATGCTAGATCAGCTAGTACTTCAGTCATTTATCTCTCACTCACCCTAGTAAAATCGATTTTTCTAATTTGTCTTTGAGAAATGTTAGATATCACAGGAATTCCTACTAAACCAACTTTAGGTGAGATGGCACCAACACTAACCCTTTGACCATTCTTACCACAATAAGCAGGAAAGCTCCCCAAATTCTTTGTCATACCAATAATATCACCAAGAATTGTGTAGAGGTTACCAATAATCGAAAAATTGGTAACATAATCACCTAGTTCACCTTTCTCAATCTTTCGTCCATATTGAGCATCTAATTGGAAATTACCATGAGTAGTATCGGCATTTCCTCCAAACGAATCACAAACATAAAGACCATTTTTCATATTTTGAAGCAATTCCTCGAAGGTGAGATCTCCGGGTTCAAAAAATGTGTTGCTTTGTCTGACTTGCGGATAATGCAAGCAATTTTCAGCCCTACCATTGCTTGTAGGAATGGCATTCATTTCTGTCGCGGTTTCTCTGCTTTGTAGAACATCAAATAAAATCCCATCTTCAATAATCATGGTACCAGATGCTTTAACTCCTTCATCATCAAAGAAGTACTCTCCATACCCTTTATAGCTAGCATCATCAATTATAGTCACTTCTTCCGATCCAATTTTACTCCCAATTCGATTAGCTAAAGGAGAATGCCCAGCAAGCAAAAGGTCAGATTCAACTGCATGACTGAATTCATGGCATAAATTCCAACCCATCTCTTCATTCAAAATAACAGGCTGTTCTTTGGGTTTGATTAATTTAGCCTGAGCAATTTCAGGCAAAGTAACAATGAAATTTGTAAGGAAATCTTCAAAAGAAATACTTTCGAGTATTTCAATACCACCAACTCCACCAAAACCAACAGACCTCACTCTTTGAAAATTACCAGGACTACTAATTGATGAACCTAAGAATAAGCTAGCGCGAATAAGAATTTGTTCGATTTCAGAGCCTTCAGAACTAATGAACAATTTTTGAGTATGGTTCTCAATCAATTTTAAATCTAAAACATTTATGACTTTAATTCGAGAGTTAATTCTAGTATTAATCCAATTTAAGAGATCAATACGGTCGACTTGTTCTAAGTATTGAGGGTGTTTCTTACACTCATCAGAAACACTGGTTTTCCTTTGTGATACTTCAGCAAGATTGATTTTCGAATCCGGATTTCTCTTAGCTGATTTTTTTGCACATACGATTGCATTTTGAACTGCTTTTTTGATGGAAGCATTATCTATTGAAGATGTTGAAGCAAAACCCCAACAATTTTTGTATAGAACTCTAATACCGATTCTTTCTTCTAAACTTGTATTTACGCCACAAATTGAGTTATTTCGTAAACCAGTAAAATTCGAAAACTCATTCTCCACTCTTATATCAACATAATCAGCTTCTGCTTTCAAAGCATAGTCCAGAGCATCGGTTGCTTGAGGAGAGAGAGTCATTTTGTAATATCCTGTAATTCAATACAAATAGGAACCATTTGTATGTATAACAACTCATTATTTAAAAGTAAATAAATAGTATGATTCTAGATGAAACTATTTCAAGAATTATATGAGTTGTGATGGGCAAATCGAAGAATAGTTAATGCACTTGCTTTTGCTTTTTGAGCATCTGAGATATTGAAATAATTAGGAGGAGTTCCTTCGGGTTTGTTTTCCAAGTCTCGACTCTTGGTAAAGAAATCGTTGACATAATGACATGCTTTTTTAACGTCTTCTGGGATTGTATAGGTTTCTTTCACTATACGTAATAAAGCAATTAAATTGTCACCAAATGTGGATTCATTGGTTATTGACAAAACTGCTTTAAGAGCAGCAGTTGAAGCTTGTTGAGATGTAAAACACGACCAAGAGAATCTTCCTTTATCCAATAAAAGTTCTGCAATTTCAATTAATTCTTCTGAGTAAATTAACCAATCTTTGTTTCGGGTCATTTGTAAATCAACTTTGAATTTCGAAATTAAATAATAATAGTTGTAATATAACTGCTTGAGATAAGAAATCTCAATGTAATAATTATAAAGAAAATAAAGAGTGGAAAAAGTCCACTACTTATTTCTATCAATAATTTAACGATAGGATTTTTGATAACGAGCTCTCGCTCCCGGTCCACCAGCTTTCTTTTCTTCTTTCCTTCGAGAATCGGCAACCAAGATAGATCTATCATAATGCATGAATTTGCTTCTTAGTTCAGGATCTTGGGTCCATTTTACCAGTGCTCGACCGATAGCTGTTCTAGCAGCATCTGCTTGACCAACAATTCCACCTCCCACAACCTTGATAAAAATGTCAATTGATTTCATGACTTTATCTCCAGCTATGATAAGTGGTTCTTGGATTTTCATTCGAGCTAACTCAGATGGATAAATCTCGAGAGGAATGGAATTTATGCGGATTCGTCCTTTACCAGCTTTAGTTGTGGCTCGGGCAATTGCAGTTTTTCTCTTTCCGGAAGTTAAAACAATTCTTTTTGAAGCCATTGTAGTTTTCACCTATTTTTCATTCCTTATAATTAGGATCTAATTTAGGATCATAATTCCATCCTAATTGTTTACAAAGCTCACCAACTGAGATTCTTTTAACGGTTAGTTTTGTAGAATCTGCTTCTGGGATTTTGATTAATTTTGCTTTCTCGAATTCTTTAGGAATTGAAATATGGCATTTCAAACGATGAAACGCATTTTTTCCTTTTGGTCTCTTATATGGTAACATTCCACGAATTACTCGTCTCACAAATCTATCTGGGATTCGATAGTGGAAGGGACCTCTAAGTGGATTATACTTACTTCTAATATCTAACTTTGCTTTGTATTCTTTTATTACAGATGCAGGTTTTCCAGAGATGACGATTTTCTCAACATTAACAATATCTACAATTTCTCCAGACAATAATCTTTTAGCAACTTTTGAAGCTAAACGACCAAGGATTGCTCCTTCTGCATCGACTACTGTGTTAGGCATTTTTTAGTATCTCCGATTATTTTAAGCAAGAATTCGAACTCTCTTGAGCTCTGTTGCTGGTAATTCCATTAAGTCTCTTAATGTAAGTGCTTTTCCGCCAGCTTTTATTATCTTATCTTTGGCAACTTCGCTGAAATTCAATGCAGCGACAGTATAGCTGCCCTTTATCTCTCCTGAAGCTAAGACTTTTCCAGGAACAACAACCAATTCACCTTTCCTAGCATAACGACTGATTTTGCTAAGATTAATGGCAGGTCGTATTCTTCTGGGCTTACCTAACTTCTTAGAGAGAACATTCCAAAAATTGTGCTTCTTATCAGCAGCACTTTTTTTTCTCAAGTCGCGTATTAACGCGACGGTATTAGGATCAGATGGCCCTGTGGGTTTTGGCAATTTCTCACAATCCTCCGTCTTCAATTAATGAAAACTTTAATTGGATTAATCATTTTTTACGCTTTAGAAAACTTTCCAAAGCGACTTTATATTCGGTCTCGAAATCCTTAGCTTTACTTTTGAGGATTTCGGTTGCTTTCTTAAATGTTACAAGAGGAGATAATGCTCCAGTAGTTTCAAGTAAGAAAATGTAATCTCCTTCAACTTGACTCATTTTTAATGAATCATAACTGCAGGCATTAGTACAGAGATCGCAGAGCAAACAAGCAAGAGGGTCAGTTAGTTTGACCACCTTTTTGTTTACCTGTAAGATATTCAAAGGACAAGCGTCAACGCATTCCATACAATTGGTGCATTTTGAAGAGTCTTGTTGAACAAGGGGATAATAACGATAACTGCAAGTTACTGCAGGAGACCATTTTGCATGTTGTTTTCCTCTACCCATCATTGCAATTGCTTCCAAAGTGATTTTTTGACCAGCACCGAGTTTAGCAATGGGTATTTTATCAGAAACGGGTTTTATTTTGTCATCATTTGAATCTAAATCTTTAGTATAAACCACCTTTGTTTCGTTGTCACCGGCTTCTGCTTCAAGTGTTAATGGCACAGAGCAAAACTGACAGCCTTCGCCACCGCAATTATCACACTCACTGGCGACTGTAAACTCATCGGCAGGAGTTGTTAGAGGTACAAGACCAAGTCTGTGGGCAACAATTTCATCAAGAACGGGGGAAGTATTCTCAACCAGAATTATATCTTCAATTGCTAATGTAGGTACCTCTGAGATAATGGTTCTGCGAAGAGCATTCACAAAGGTAAAATTGCTTCCTCTTATGATGAAACGAAGCTTGTTATTCTTATTTTCAATTACCTCTATTTCCATGGTAAATCACGGCGTAATATGTTGTCCTCTAAATTCATATAAAGAAAAGGACAATTTTGATACGTATCAGTTCTCGAATGTTTGAAATTAACTTATAAAGTTTTTCAACACGATGAACTTTAACACGTAATTTAATAGTCACAAAACAAATTATTTTAAGGAGGGAAAAATACACATCAATTAGTTAATTACGGTGGTTTGTAATGCGTGGAATGATAGTTGGAAGATTTCAGCCTTTTCATAATGGGCACTTGAAAGCAATAAAATATATTCTTAACGAAGTTGATGATTTAATAGTAATAATTGCTGCGTCTCAACAAAGCCATCAACCAGATAATCCTTTCACTGCGGGAGAAAGGTATGATATGATTCATAATACACTTATCGAGGAATTAAAGGACCTTACTCAAGTGATCATTATACCTGCGAATGATATAAAGGATAATGGATTGTGGGTTGCCCATATTACTCGATTAGTTCCGAAATTCGACATTGTTTATACTAATAATCCACTAACTGAACACTTATTCTCATTAACTGATAAAGAAGTAAGAAGACCACCTCTCTATGAAAGAGAGGATTACAATGCAGACCATATTCGTGATTTAATGAAAAATGACAAGAAAGAATGGAAGGACCTAGTTCCGAAAGCAGTTGTTAAAGTGATTAAGGAAATAGAAGGACTAAAAAGAATTAAAACTGTAAATTCTTCAGATAAACTTAGGATGTAAATTTGTGTCTGTATACCCGCAGATCTATTTTTCCTTTAACTACTTCTACACCTTCATCTCTAAGCATCTTCGCTTTTTCCTTTACAGCTCCTGGAGCTCCTCCTCGGAAGTTTCCAATTGCACCATCAGATTTTATTACACGATGACAAGGAATGTAAGGACCACAAGGATTATTTCTCATTGTTGTGCCAACAGCTTGTGCGGATGGCTTCCATTTAGAATCTCTTCTGGATAATTCATTAGCTAAATCACCATAAGTCACAACTTTGCCTTTTGGAACTTCAGCTAAAAGTCTCAAAATTGCTTGTTGGTATGGACCTAATTTTACTAATTTCTTTTCATCTTCTGCGGTAATCTTGTACATTTGAATCACTTATTCGTTTAAACTACTTCTTACATTAAATCTAATCAATAAATAATCTTACGAAAAATATCATTATTAACATAAGAGTATAATCAAGAATTGTTCGGTTCACAAGAAATAATTCCAGAGCCACCTTCTGACCCTTCTACTTCAAATTCTGCATTTGTGATCTTTTTGGCAATTTCAATATTGGTCAGTGTATGTAAAGTGATTTTTCCAGTTTCGATAACTGAAGGAAAATCAGATATTGTCATCCAGATAATTAATTGATCTGCTAAATGATAATCGATTGGTTTTCCGTATTTAATTTGTTGAAGTAAATTTTGTGCTGCAATGCTTCCTACTTCTTCAGCTGGTATTCCTCTTCTCCCTAAAGAATCACCAGCAAGATATGTTTGATGGTTTGTTTTAGTCCAAAGTGTTATTCCTGTCCCGGGACCTGCATGAGGATCATATTTGGGTTTACACCATAAGGATTCTATCTTGCCAATTTTTAGTTTATGCTTCTTCAATTCCTCAGATGCTGAGGTAATCATTCTGTCAACAATATGCTCTGGAAGCTGGACAGCATGAGCAGCCCCATCGACCTGTTCAATCTCTAAAGGTTTTTCTAGTTTGTATTGAATTGGTTTTAATCGTATTTTTGGTTGAACATCACATGATAATGTTCCACTACCTTTCGGGTAATGACCTCTCCGCCCTAAACAGGTAATGACATCTACACCAATGTTTTTCAGTATTGGTAAGAAAACTGATCGGATGTAATCATAAGGTGGAGCCATTGGGACATCTGTTCCACCCTTCATCAAAAATTTAACTTCTTCTGGTGCATGAACAGCGATCGGAAGAATTGCTTGGAGGAGTAATGATAAACTTCCAGCAGTTTTAACATCAATTTCAAATTCACCGCCCTGAATTACTCCAGGAAAAAATTTGATTGCTTGAGAACCTACACGAACTCCTTCG
>JAGMDP010000204.1 GCA_023128635.1 Candidatus Heimdallarchaeota archaeon
TTTTCCTTTTATAAAATCAATATTAATATCAGGGGCTCCCGGTTGAGACAATCCTTTTTCTATACTACTGGTAACTCTACTATGAATATTAGAAGTTAAATTAGAAATATAGCTTCCCAGTGAACCTAAACCTTCGAGTTTTTTTTGGACTCCTTCTATATGTCTCTCAGCTTTTTTGAGAGATTCTTCCATCTGAACCATGTCCGGAAGATCATGTTTTGCCTTTTGAATATCCTGAGCGATCTCAGGTCGCTTCTCTTCTAAGGCTTTCGAAACTGTAGCAACCAGATTTTTCGCCCATTCACTGAAACTAGAGCTTTCTTTAGTAACCCTTTGAAGAACCCAGTCATCATTAATAATAAATTCAGGCATCTTAAAACACTTAAACAAAATATGAATTAATCAATAATAACTGTTCCTAGTAATTTTTTCTATCAAAAAACAAACAAAAATAAAAAAAGAAAAAAAAGAATAAGAAATTAGTTTTATTAGACTAATTTGTTTAATTCTATTTGTACCCAGTAGATAACAATAGGACTAAAAACAAAAGCTATAAGTAGCACCATCATGAAATCTTGTTCATATTTAACTATTCGATGCCATTCCTCTAAATATTTATACATGAAGTAGAGGTTCAATCCAGGAATTATGATAAACCATAGTTCTGGTAGTTCTGCTTTCAATTCTATTAATTCTTTACTTGTCTGGAATAACCAGTATAGTGCGTAAATTCCACAAGTACACATTATTAAGACGATTGTCATAATTGGGTCTCTTTCTTGTACCATTTTGTATCAACTACCTTGATATAGTAAAAAATTAAACCTCCATTATATATTAAAATTTAGGAAGAGCATTGAGAACAGTAAAAGGTGATTTTTAACCGAAATTGCTCTAGGAAAAGATTGATAAATAATAAGTATAGAAATAAAGAATGTTGACGTTGTAGTCAATATTAATTGAGGCGAAAAAAATGGCAGGAGAAACTGATAAAATAGTAAATATTTTAGTATGCTTTTTCTTAGGCTATCTTGGCATCCATAGATTCCTTAAAAGCTTCTGGCTTTCAGGTCTAGTCTGGTTATGTACAGGTGGACTTTTTGGAATTGGATGGATTATTGATCTTATCTGGATTATTTTAGATAAGCCACTAATTTGGCCAAAATAACCTTAGAACCTATTACTATCAATGATATCTATTCATTGATTTTCTTTTTTTTTTTCTTCAATAGATAATTCAATATCCAACTGTTATCTTTGGAGACCAGAAATTATTTGATATGTTTATTTGAATAGGAAAAAATTATATTTGCTATAGTCTAACAAGACTTGATTATTACATCAGATAACAAATTTGGTGAAAAACTATGGCAGGAGAAACTGATAAACTCGTAATGATTTTAGTAACATTTTTCTTGGGTTATTTAGGAATTCATAGATTCTTAAAGGGTTATTGGCTATCAGGCTTTATCTGGTTATGCACTGGTGGTTTATTCGGTATAGGTTGGATTATTGACCTTATCTGGATTATTCTTGATAAACCATTAATCTTTGCCCAATAAGAAAATATTAGTCAATGGAATATTTTTTCATTGATTCCTCTTCTTTTTTTTCTATTCCTAAACACAAGAGATATAAGGAAATCTATCTGATTTTATACTAAGAAATTCCAATTGGAGGACAAAATGTGATTAATTGGAGGCGATGTTGGGTCCTCGCCTTGGCTAATACTAATTTCTAGTTTTCTATACCAATTGACCCTAGGTTTACAGAAAATTCTTTCTTTTGATAAGAAAAAAATAACAAATTATCAAAGAAAGCTTGAAAGCAAAGAATTGGAAAATTTTTCTATACTTTGTAACACTAGCCAAGCGCTAGCTTTTGGGTATCCAGAACCGTTATCATCTGGAAATTATAATAAGAGAATAAATGAGAAGAAAATCTATCATGGAACCAGCAAAAAAGCTTTTAATGTCTTTTGTGCGACAAAACAAAGAAAAAAGCGATTAATTCAGAATAAAAATCGCTGCAAACATTTGCTGAGAAAGATGGATGAGACTATTTATAATATAATCATAAAATGGACGGAGCGAAAAAAATGAGTAAGAAAAAAGAAAAATCAAAAGAACAAGGACCACAACCGAAACTAGACAAACACTACAATATAGTTGAAACTGAGAAAAAACTGCAGGATCTCTGGGCATCAAAGGAACACTACAAAGAAATCTATAGCTTTGACTTTGAAGATACTGAGAAACCATTATTTGCAATAGATACTCCCCCACCTTTTACAAGCGGAATTCTACATATGGGACACACCTACTGGACGTCAATATCAGATATGATAGGCAGATACAAACGAATGCAAGGATTCAATGTAATGCTTCCACAGGGTTGGGACTGTCAAGGTTTACCTACTGAACTCAAGGTTCAATATAAGTGGAACATTCCTCGATCTAATCGTGAGTTATTCCGTTCAAAATGTAAAGAATGGACTCAAGAAATGATTGATGATATGAAAGATTCTATGAAAAAAATCGGCTATCGTCCTGATTGGGAAGAATTTGAATATGCTACTATGGATCCTGAGTATCAAGCTACCGTTCAAAGAACTTTGTTGCAAATGCATGAAGCAGGAGATGTTTATGTTGATAACTTTCCCAATATGTGGTGCACTTATTGTGGAACTAGTATCGCACAGGCTGAGACTGGTTATCTCGAGAGGAAAGGTTTCATGAATTGGGTTAAATTCCCAATTGCTGGCGCAAAAGACCAATTCATTGAAATTGCTACATCGAGACCAGAGTTAATTCCTGTATGCCAGGCAATTCTCATTCATCCAGAAGATAAAAGATACAAGAAATTACACGGAAAAAAGGCTATCATACCTTTACTTGAGAAAGAGATTCCTATTATCATTGATAAGGACGTTGATATGGAATTCGGAACTGGAGCTGTTATGAATTGTACATTCGGTGATGAACAAGATATTTTGTGGCAACAAAGACATAATTTACCAATATCAAGTATTGTTTCCCCAGATGGCTTCATAGAAAAAACTGGTTTACGTTATGATGGAATGCTCATAAAGGATGCACAACGTGAGATATCCATTGATTTGAATAAACAAGGATTCATGAGTAAACAGGAACGTATCAAACACCGTGTATTGTGTCACACCGAACGTGGAGATTGTGAAACTCCAATGGAGTTTCTTACTACAAAACAATATATGATTCGAATCAAAGACTTTGCTCCTGACTTGATCAAAGCTTCAAAGAAAATGAAGTGGTATCCTAAATTCTATTTAAGAAGAGCCACAGATTGGATTGGTTCTTTAGAATGGGATTGGATTATTTCTCGACAGAGACTATTTGGAACTCCTATTCCATTCTGGAGTTGTAGTGATTGTAATGAAGTTATTGCTCCACCCAAAGATTCAAGCTTCCCAATAGATACTTCGATTACCAAACCACCAATCAAGAAATGTCCTAAATGTGGTTCTGCGAACATAAAAGGAACACAAGATATTTGCGATTGTTGGGTTGATTCAAGTCTTACTACGTTAATTATTACTAAATGGTATGAGGATTCTGAATTTGCTAAGAGATGGATTACAAAAACTTCTCCAGCAATTCTCAGATTACAAGGGCACGATATAATTAGGACTTGGTTTACATATACGACATTCAGAACACTGAAACTCACAGAGGGACTATTTCCATATGGAAATGTTTTGATCAATGGGCATGTTCTTGGACCTGATTCAATGAAAATGTCTAAGTCTCGAGACAATGTTGTTGACCCTCGAGATGGTATTGAAAAATATGGTGCCGATGCTATTAGACAAACTATCTTAGGTAAGAAAGTTGGATCCGACTTTCCATTCCAATGGGATAAAGCCCAGTATGGGAAATCATTCTTACAAAAACTATGGTCTGTCTCTAGGTACCTCAGTATCTTCATTGATAATATTCCAGAGAGTAAGCCAAATTATTCTCCAATAGATATTTGGATGCTTTCTGAACTTGAAGCAGCTCGTAAGGAAATCACAAGAACAATGGATTTATACGAATTCCATACAAGTTTGAAGGTTCTTTATGATATCACTTGGAGTAAACTCTGTGATAATTACTTGGAAAGCATTAAACCGGTTTTAAGATCTGATGATTTAGCTCGTTCGTCAACTATCAAACACATACTCAAAGATACACTATGGTCAATATTACGTATGTTAGCTCCCTTCTGTCCACATGTTTCAGAGGAAATTTATCTTAACATGTTCAAGGACGAAATCGGAAAAATATCCATTCACGCAACTGATTGGCCAACTAAAGATAAGAATAATTATGATCCAGAAGAAATCAAGCTCGGAGCATTACTCATAGAAATTATAGCACTTGGGAGACAACAAAAAGCAAATATGAGGTTAGCTTTGAACGAACCAATTAAACTAGCTACAATCACTATTTCAAAGGAATATCATTCAAAGATTAAAGAACATCAAGAATTACTCAAATTACCTCTACACATTTCCGAGCTAAAATTGACTTCCGGAGAAGAATTAACCATCAAAATAGAGAAAGAATAGAAGAATTATTCTTCTTTTTCTTAATTTTTTTTCATATTACCATCTGTTTCTATTTCTTTACCATTTAATAGAAACCCTTTTGAATTATTTTTATTCCCTTTAGTCGGTCCAGATGTTCCAAAAAATTGGTGTGGTTTAAAAGAAATGATAGGTGAAATATGGTTTTCACAAGTTTTCGGTCAATGGGGATGGTTAATTGCTTTATCCATCGCTATTGGAGTAAACGTA
>JAGMDP010000205.1 GCA_023128635.1 Candidatus Heimdallarchaeota archaeon
AAAGTCACCGGTGAACCTCTTGGCGATGTAAACTTCCACGTAAAAATCTATGATGAATCACACGAAAAGATTTACTCAATGAAAGGTAAACTCAAAGATGGAGCAGTAATGTTTCTACCATATTATTATTGCAATGTGCGTCATGTTTACTGGACTAACCTTTGGTTCATCATGGGTGAAGGTGAAATTAAGACTACCGATACAATTCTCACAATAGACTATCGAGGTTTGACTATAACCTTACCCAACACAGGAGGAAAATACATTCCATCAACTATTATGATGCTTGTAAATCCTACTGGTGAATATGTTGGCGGAGTTGATGAACTTGGGGGATGGGCTTTTGCTGGAATCCCAGGATTCGGCGGAGTAACTACTTTAACAAAGTACTTTGAAAGATAGGCCCTTTAGATCTGAGAGAAACTAATTTAGGGTGTTTCTTACACCCTTATTTTTTCTATTACTTCTTTATCCAAAGAATTACTTTTTCAAGATACAAGAGGTTTAATCTTAAGACAAAAAATTTATAAGGTTTTGTAACAAGGTATCGTAACAAGACAAAGGAGGAGCATAAAATATGAAATATAGGAAAATTATAACAATAGGAATTTTGGTAACATTCGTTATACAAGCACTTGTTGTTATATCATTTATCAGCTCAAAAGAACCCGGGATTGTTGATTTTCCCAGACAAAATCTAATAGAAAAGCTGAGTGATAAATCTAGCATATTTGGAAATTATTTCTATGAGAACGAGGGACAGTTTGGTGAGAGCCAAATCAGTTTTTACGGTTACATGCCTGGAGGATCAATCGGTTTTGGTGAGAGCAAGATATTTCTAAAAATTACTGACAGTGAGCAGGTAGTTACTGTCTATTTTGAAAATGCACATGCAGTCAAACCAATAGCTCTTGAACAACAAGAAAGTACTGTGAGTTATTTCATTGGAAACAATGGTGCACATAGCAATATCATGAAGTGTGAAAAAATTGCTTATTACGACTTATGGCCAGGAATTGATCTCTTTTACAAAATCACTGATAATGGTATCAAATATGAGTACCATGTTAACGTCGGTGCAAACGTTCAAGACATTAAAACCAGATATGAAGGGTTAGACTACCAATCGTCAATAAAGCCTAAGAAACTAGTGTTATCTATTGGTGAACATCAAATTATCGATGAGGGACTTCGTGTCTTCCAAGAAAATGATGTAGAAATAGATGCGAGATTCACTTCCGATGATAGAAATACCTTTGGTTTTGATGTCAGCAACTTTGATACAACTCGCAAACTCATAATTGACCCGCTAATCTATTCAACATTTATCGGGGGAAGTGGTTATGAGATAGTTAGAGATATGGTTCTTGATAATGATGGAAATGCCTACCTTGTAGGATATACTACTTCAGTAGACTTCCCAACCAGTGCGACTGCTTACAACGACACTTTCTCTGGTCCTTTAGATGATATCATTGTTTTGAAATTATCTGCAGATGGATCTACTTTACTCTATTCAACATATATTGGCGGAAATGGAAGCGATGTTGCATATGGAATAGATATTGATGCTTCTGGTTGCGTCTATGTTACTGGGTGTACTGATTCTACTAATTTTCCAGTAGTTAACGCATATGATGATACATATAACGGTAAAAATGCTGAATTTGGTGATTGCTTTATACTAAAACTTTCTTCAGATGGTTCATCATTAATTTATTCTACCTATTTTGGTGGAAGTGGAGATGATCTAGCATTTGCAGTGACTATAGATTTCGAGAATAATGTGATCTTTACTGGAGAAACAACATCTACAGATTTTCCATTGCATAATGCAATTGACAGCAAATTTGATGGAGTAGTAGAATGTATCTTCGTAAAAATAGCAACAAATGGTTCTACAGTAATTTTCTCTACCTATTTCGGAGAAACTGAACAATATGGCTTTGAGCGAGGTTATGCACTTGTAACAAATGACAACGGAGATATTTATTTCACAGGCAAAACCTTTTCAGACAATATAACAGTGACTGATGAAACAACTTTTGGTTCATATCATGGAGCTACCGATACTTTTCTTGTTAAGCTGTCTGGGGATGGGTCATTACTGTATTCAGCATGCATAGGTGGACAAATGGAAGATGATCCACATGCAATTAAAATTGATAGTGCAAATAATCTTTACTTAGCAGGAGTAACTAATAGCAATGATTTCCCAGTCGTTAATGCATACGACGATGAGTACAGTTACCGATCTGATATATATCTCATGAAACTTTCAATGAATGAATCTACACCTGAAATCCTTTTCTCTACATTTCTAGGAGGATCCTATAAAGATGGTGCTCAAGATCTTTGTTTTGACAGTAAAGGTAATGTGTATATAACTGGATCAACTTCTTCATTTGATTTCCCTATGACAGAGAATGCTTACGATAATGAATTATCAGGTTACATGGATGCATTCTTGTCGGTAATTTCACCAGATGGCAATACGCTATTGTACTCAACTTATATTGGTGGAAATTTCTCAGAATTTTGTTTCGCAATAGGTTTGAGTAATACTTCAGAGGTTATAATTGCAGGAACTACCAAATCAGATGATTTCCCAACAGAAGCAGCATACGATGACACTTATTCCGGTAGTACTGATATCTTTATCCTTAAAATCCAAATCGATTTTGAACAAGAAGAAGCATCTTGGTCATTCTACTGGTCGATTACTACAATCTTCACAATCGGTGCAATTATGGTTTTACTATCAAAAAAGAAAACTAAAAAATGAAGTCGCGGGATAAAGTAAAAGCTTTAGTCGAAGTTCAACTTCGACAATTTCCTTTTTTTTACTTTTGTTTTTGTTTGAGTTCTTTTTCTTTTGTCTCTTTCTTCAATTCCTCTACTTTGGATTGCAGAATTTCCAGCTTGTAATCCCTTATTAGTAATCTTTCTCTGTTAGCTAGTTCAGCTTCCATAAGATACAAAAGTGTTTGCTGTTGAGTGCTTTCTTGCAAAGTATCTACAACATCATCCAGGATAGGATCTAATTGACCAAGTATATCTTCAACAGTTATTTCCGCTGAAGTATCCAAGATATCAGAACTAATTAATGACTGAATTAAATGCTGTAACTGACCCTTAATAGCAGGATTCTCTGTTAGTTTTTCCCTAAAAGTTTTAGTTAATTGCTCTAGTTTTTGGATATCCATTAAAGAGATTTCATTTGGAGTGATTTTTTGCCAATCAAATTTTTCTATTTCTTTTAACTTCAGGACTTTACCGGACGTTTTTTTCCCAGAAGTTTTAGTTTCTAATTTCTTTACTTTATCCTCTAATTCCTTCATCTTTGCTTTTTTACGCTCATAATATGCTCTTGACCTATCTGCTCCTGTTTCATGAATTCTTGGACGTCCACCTTTGCTTTTTTTCTTTGACATATTTCCCACTATATCGTAATCCTCAGTCAAATATTAAAAAGGTTTCGTGATAACACAAAACAATCAATTAGAGTAGTCAAAAGGAATTGTACTAATACAAAATCAAATAGTCAACTGCTGAATTATTCTTTGATGAACTCATAGTATTTCCTGATAAAGTCATCCCAGATAGTTACTTGTCCGAGTAGTCTTTCTTGTTGTTGACTCATCTTCTCTGCTAACTTAAACAATCCTTTTTCATCAGCCAAATTCCTTGTTTCTAACAATAGATTTCTTGCGTTTTGTATGTCAAGATCTGCCAAAGAAAATTGTGCTTTCAACCATAATGTTAAGATCTGAATATTGGTTGCTTCAAGTTTTAGAGCATAGTTATTTTGACTTTTCGCTATTTTTTCTAGTCGCTCTATATGTTCTTCTAATTCTTCTAACACATGCGTGTCTCCTGAAATGCTGAATTCAATCATTAATAGTTCACACAAATTGTTCAATGCGATAATTGCATAGTTTTTGTCTTCAGGTTCTTCATCAGCAATACTTTCTAAAATATCTAAAGCTTTCATCCAGTCTCTGGGACGAGGACTTGCTTTCAAAACTAAGGCTTGTGCAATACGAGATATTTGATCAAAAAGGGTATTAAAATTTGATTCAACTAGAACTTTAAGTTCTTCTAGATACTTGTTGTATGAAATCACATCATTCTTGTCAATTGAAATTCTCACAAGCAAAAATAGGACTCGAACCATAGCTTTTATGTTTAACAAGTCCTTTCTTAATTGCAAACTTTTTTTAGCGTTTTCCAATGCTAGATTAAAATCACCTTTTGCAAGGTATATCTTCCCAAATAATTCATAGTAATATGATTTAGTCCAGATATTGTTGACTTGTTTAACAAGGTTAAAATTTTCTTCACTTATTTCTAAGGCTTTATCATATTCCCCTTTGTCATTTAATGCACCTGCTAATGCTATCGATACTACTGTCGATAAATGCTTATCCTTACTCACTTTGAGAATCTCAATAGCTTCTAATAGATACTCTATAGCTTTATTGATACTTCCACTATGCCATTCAATGTTTGCACTTATCCACAAAGCAACACTTTTACCGCGAGGGCTTTGACTATTTTCATAATCAGGTAAAACTTCTCTAAAAATCTCATGGGCTTTCTTAATTTCCCCCGCAAAATAATAATTTAAAGCGATAGTAAATCTTTGACCATAGACATTCATTCCTAATGTTTTGTAAAGCTCAATTGATTGTTCAATGTACTTTATTGCTTCTTCATATTTGCCCATCATTTGAGATACTTGGGCTAAAAAATCATAAGAATTGGCTATTTGATACTTATTTTTAGTTTCTTTTGCTGCTTGTAAGCTATTATTGAAATGCTTAAAAGATTCTTCGTAGTTTGATCTGAAATGTAAGTTAGCTCCTAATTGAGAATATATTTCATACAAAAGATTTTTTTCATCTAATGATTTTGCAATAGTTAAGCTTTGATTCAGAACTTTTAGAGCAAGATCAAATCTCCCACTGAAATTATAACATTCACCTTTTAGAACAAGTATACGCGATAACCCTAGCTTATAGTCCACATCTTTTGCTGTCAATTTTTGTCCCAATGATTTCTCTGCTTCTTCCAATATTTCAATAGCATCATCATGTTTTTCAACTGCTCTAAAACATAGAGCTTTTACTAAAAGAGCTTCATTTAACAATAAGGAATTATTTATTTTATCAAGCTCTTCTAAAACTTCTTCTAATAGTTCCAAACTTTTTGTCCAAGAAGTTGATCTTTGGGATTTTGCTTTTAGGATCTTTATTCCAATTTTTGCTTCTTTCGCAAGGTTAGATTTCTTTTCAAAATCAGCTATTTTTTTATTTGCTTTTTCAAACTCCCCATGAGCAATCATTTTTTCTATTTGCTTCAGTTCATTATTAGCCCATTTAACCAACACATCAACTCCAAATTTGAATCTTGAACTTAAAATATCAAGGAGTAAAATAATGATTCTTTTTTCCTCACATAAATCTTGTTGAAAAAAACATAGAAAGAGAGGAATTTAATGAGAATTATTATTAAAGATCTTTTCCTTTTTCCGCTTCCTGCTTTTCCTCTAGAATTTTTAGTTTCCTTTCTAAATCCTTCATTTTTGCTTTTTTCCGCTCATAGTAAGCTTTGTACCTTTCTGCATTACTAGCATATTTTCTTGGCCGACCCACTTTCTTTTTTTCCCCTGGCATAGTAACCACTACAATTGTATTATGTGAGAACAATTTAATAAGTTTTGTGTTAACACGAAATGCTTATATAGTTTCGTAAAGAGATATAGTGTTAACACGAAACTCTTATTAGGGTTTTGAACTACAAAAACGAAAAATGAGAGAATTAAAATGACCAATGGAGTAATTATGAAATTTACAAAAATTTGGTTTCTTGTGTGCGCAATTATACAATTCACTTTCGGAATGGCTTTTGTTTTCTTCTGGGATCTATTCTTTGCAAATCTCATCCAATTTCCATTTACAGATCCAGCTTTACCACTTATCTTTGGTACCGCAGCTTTCGGTTTATCAGCCATGTGCTTTATGTCCTTCTTCCTTGGGAAAGATTGGAATTCAGTAAGAATACCTGTTTTAACTGAGATTATTTGGTGTGGCATAAGTATACCAGCTATGTTATACGCCCAATACAGTTACATTGCTTTACCCCCAGTTAATTGGATGAACACACTTTCTTATGCACTTATTATGGCAGGGTTTATCGTTGCTTACATCCTACAGAGGAAACAAGAGAAAATGGAAATATAAAGAAACAGGAAATTAGACGTCACGGGTAAAAGTAAGAGTTATTGTCGAAGTTCTCCTTCGACTTTCTTTTTTTCTATTTTCACCCAATTTTCTGGTTTATAAAAATAAATTTAAGCTTTCTAGATGATTTTTATTTATGCCTTTTTTCGTAAATAATGGATTAAAAATAAACTATACGATTATAGATGAATGTAATGGAGAATATCTATTTCTTCATACAGGATTGAATTCTACAAAGGAAGCTTGGATAGAACTAAGTTATACAGAGGAATTGAAGAAGCACTGGAAACTCATCCTTATAGATCCTCGCGGTCACGGAGAAAGTGATAAACCTCGAGACCTAGCAAAATACTCTTTCAAATTCATGGCTGATGATGTTGTTGCTCTTCTTGATCATCTGAAAATCGACAAAGTTCATTTCTTTGGTTATTCTTTAGGAGGGCTCGTAGGCTGGCAAATAATACAATATTACTCGGAGAGATTAGTATCCTTTATTGCTGGTGGTAGTCGAGTAAAATTCCCTTCTGGCAGATCTAATGCTTTTCTAAGATTATCATTTTTACAAGAAGGACCTATTGAAAATGCTGATACACCAACGCAACCCTATGATATTGAACATCTATTACCCAGTATAAAGATACCAGTTCTCACGTTTGTTGGTGATAAAGATACATCTTGTTATCCATTTGTTGTTGAATATTCAAAATTAATTCCAAATTGTACAACATTCGTTTTACCCGGATTAAATCATCCTCAGGCAATGGGCGAAAAAGAAGAGGTTCTCCCAAGAGTCACTGCGTTTCTTAAAGAACACTCTGCAACGAAAGAATAAGTTCATTCTCTTTACTTAATTTCCTATATAATGTATTTTTAATACTTACATTAATCATAAGAGATTGTTGTTTGAATTTATACTCCAACCCACAACTTAGAAATGTGATTAACGTGTTCAAGAATAAGAAAGTAACAAATTCACTTTTAATTTTACTAATTATTCTTTTGCTTACTGCTTTTATTCAAGGAGAAAAAGTGGTTTCATTTACAAATTTCGATACCGGATTTGAGAGTCCATTAAATCCTGAATACATTGTTTATTGGACTCTTCCAGAAGTTGTCTCTACTGAAAGCTCGTTAAGATCATTACGACCGGCTATTGCTGTAGACTCCAATGATAACGTTCACGTTGTTTGGCACGATCTTACTGCTTACAGTGGGTCAGGTGGAGATGAAGACATTTTTTACAAGTGTTGGAATGCTACTACTGAATTATGGTCTACAACCTTGGTTTTATCAGACAGTAGTGGTGGTGCTTCAATTGCTCCTGAAATAGCGACTGACGAACTTGGCAATGTTCATGTTGCTTGGCGTGATGTAACAGGTCTTTTGTCATCAGGCGGGGATGCTGATGTGTTCTATAGATTATGGAATATTACTACTGGTTCATGGAGCTCTATTGAGCTTGTTTCATCTGAAAGTACAAATAATATGAATTGGTTAAGCATTGCAGCAAAAGGCGGGGAAGCTTTTGTTGTTTGGCAAGATCCAACTAATTACCTTGCATCAGGAACCGATACTGACCTTTTATTTAAGATGAGACAACTTGGAGGAACTTGGACAACTGCTGAAGTTGTTTCCACAGAAAGTTGGGCTATTTCTCGTTTTCCTGCTATTGCAATCGATAATGAGACCAATATTCATGTTTCCTGGGACGATGGTTCAAATTATGCTAGTGCAGGAACAGATCAAGATGTATTTTACAAATACAGAAATTCTACCACAGATTCATGGTCAACAACTGAAGTTATCTCTACAGAAAGTGGCAGTTTTTCTGAAAGATCCAGTATTATTGTAGATAGTTTTGGCAATCGACACATTACTTGGTTTGATGGTTCTAACTATGCTAGTGCTGGAACAGATCATGATATTTTCTATAAACGGTGGAATGCTACAACCTCAACTTGGACTACAACTGAAGTTATTTCCACTGAGAGTTCTTTGAATTCTGATGTTCCATCTTTAACGGTCAATCAAAATGGTGATGTTCTCATCTTTTGGTTTGATGCTACTAATTATTTAGGTTCTGGTGTAGATCAAGATATTTTCTACAAATATTGGAATGCTACTAGTGGTGTTTGGAGTAGTGCAAAAGTAATAACAGATGGTTTAGCTGATGATTCTTGGCGACCAGAAGTAGCTATTGATTCTGATGAAAGAATCCACGTTGTTTGGATTGACAGAACTAACAACTATGGAGGATCCAGCAGTGATATTGATATTTTATACTCAAAAGGTCTAGATTACATGATTTTAGCAAATCTTGACTTTATCTTGAGACCAACTGATCTAACATATGAAATTGGTTCTACTGAAAATAGTGTATCTTGGATAATCTCCGATGAAAATATTTCTGTGCCAACTTATGCTATTTATCTAAATGGAACCGAATTAATTAATGATACTTGGATATCAAATGACCCTATTGGTTTTAGTGTAGATGATTTAGTTATTGGAAATTATACCTATAGTTTTGTTGCAGTAGATGGTTACGGTGAAATGATAACAGATGAAGTTGAAGTAAGTGTGATTCCAGAATCTACAAGATATCCGTGGATAGATACATTAGCTAAAGGTTTCATTGGATCCTTCGTAGCTGGAGGGACTGTTTTCATCACGACACTAGTTGTAGTGGCAGTTAAGAGGAGAAAGCAATGAAGTTCAGAGTTACTTTTCATAGAGTTGTTTCATGGTGGTTAGGAATCTTCTCCATTCTCACAATTCTAAGTGGATATGCTGCTTCTCGAAAATGGTTTGCAAATCGAGAAGTGATGGTTGATGCTCATATTGTCCTTAAATGGAGTTTTGTTGTGCTATTTCTTATTCATATTATTTACACATTAGCTTTTGTTAGAATTGGCAAAGTAATCAGAAGAAATCCTGGTAAACATAAAGTAAGAGTTGTTCAGGGAGTCTCCAAATGGCTTGTATTAGCTTTCGGTTTCTTAATTATTCTAACAGGTTTCAGTCAATATGAGTGGACCGGAGCTGCTTTTCATAAGTGGTTGCCTTTCTGGGTTCACAAAGTATTCGATGTTGGTTTAACAATCTCAATCATTGTCCATGCTATGGCAGGAGTCAAAATTATTTCTAAACGAAATAAAATTGAAAAGGTATGGTTTGATGTTCTCATTTGGATTGTTGGAATTGCTCTTATGGCTGGAATCATTTTCCTAGAAGTAACAATGAATTTGTTGTGATTTTTTTAAGAGAAAGTTTACATCAACGTATCTTGAGAAGAGAATTAATTAATTGACAAACTTTTAAAATGATGTTTTTCTTTTAAATCTGTCTTTAACGAGGAAAGTGCATGATGAGTATCAATAAGTCAAAAACGCAAAATTCCTATGTAAAATGGTTTTTTGTTCATGTTTTGAATCATAAACTGCAATTCACATTAAATTTCATTGGGATTATTGCAGTCTGTCTCACGCGAACGTTTATCCCTAGATATATAGGAACGATAACTGATTCGATTATTAACCAAGATTTTTCTAGATCACTCTTATATACAATATTGATTCTTCTAGGTTTTTACTTCCTCACAAATATTTTGGAATACACTACTTGGATGATTGGACACCAATTAGGTTCCAAATCTGAGCAATCTATGCGTAAAGAATTTTTCGAGAATGTTCAGAATAAACCCCTAAGTTTTCATGATGGCATTAAAACAGGTGATTTACAAGCGTTAGCAACCAATGATCTCCGTGTAGTTAATACCTTAATTGCACACGGGTCATTTTACATTTATCCCTTTGTACAAGGCATTATTACTCTTGTACAAATTAATACTTTTAATTGGATGATGGGATTAGTTCTTGTACCTTTTTTGGGATTATATGTCTTATTTGTTTTGCGTTATCGTAAGAATTTGCTTCCTTACTCAAAAGAGTCTTTAACCAGGCACGCAGCTGTAACGGTCTCTTTACAAGAAAGTCTGAATAGTGTCCAAGTTGCAAAGACTTTTTGCGCAGAGGAGTTCGAATATAAAAAGTTTAGAAAGTCGGTTCGAGAATTTAGAAAGAATAGATTAGGCGAAATAAGAATTCAAGCCCGTTTTTATCCTTTATTGACTCTTTACGCTGCCATAGGTATATCGGCTGTTGCTGGAACTCTTTTAGTCATCTATGGGCTAATGACAATAGGGCAATTAGCTGCTGTGCTTCTTTTATTGGGTGCTCTTATTATGCCTACCAATATGATTTTTTGGGCTACCAGAGATATGATCAGAGGATTTGGTGCAAGTGAGAGGCTCCATAACATTATTTCAAAAGGTAAATTAGAACTATTGCCTGCCGAGAAAACTGATTATTCAAATGTCTTCAAAGGAGCGATTGAATTCCAAAATGTTTCATTCACCTATAACAATAGTAATGTCAAGAGTATCCAAGTGTTAAAGAATTTGAGCTTTAAAATCAAACCAAATCAACAAGTCGCATTAGTTGGTCCAACGGGTTGTGGAAAAACAACGTTAGCTAAGCTTTTGTTAAGATTATACGATCCCCAAGAGGGAACGATTTTACTGGATGGCAAACCAATACAAGAGTATCCTTTAGAAATGGTTCGGCAAAATGTATCCCTAATTGAGCAAGATATTTACTTATTCTCTCAAACTATTGAAGAGAATATTAAATTTGGTTTTCCTGATGCATCAGAAGAAAAGGTTGTAGAAGTATCTAAATTAGCTCAGGCACATGATTTTATCACTAATTTTGACAAAGGGTATGATACTATAGTTGGAGAACGAGGAACTACTCTTTCAGGGGGAGAAAAGCAGCGTGTTGCCATTGCTCGTGCTTTCCTTACTAATCCCGATATTTTAATTCTAGATGATTCGATGAGTGCAATAGACAGTGAAACAGAGGAAAAGATTGGCAAAGCAATCAAGAACATCTTAGAAAATCGAACCACTTTGATAATTACTCATCGTTTGCATACAATTCGAACATCCGATTTAATTCTCGTCATGAAAAATGGAGAAATTGTTGCTCAAGGGCAGCATGATAATCTATTAAAAACTTCTAAAGATTACAGGAAGGTCTTTGGAATGCATGTCGCAGATGCAAAAATGACTCAGGAGGTAAACTAGATGGGACTCTTCAGAAGCTCTATGAGAGAAAAGCATGAGCGAAGCTATAGTGATAGAGAGTTGTTCAGAAGGTACATCAAGCGACTTGCTTCTTATAGAAAAAACATTATGCTAATAGCTTTATTCATTGTCATTCAAGCAATTGCTACTGTAGCCTTACCCGCACTAATTCGCTACTTAACCAATGAGTTAGATGGGGGTAGTCCAGATCTTGTATTCACTATTCTTGCTGCTGCAGGATTTTTATTATTGTATATAATCAATTGGATTGCATTCTCTCTACAACAAATGCAATCCGGAAAATATGTTCCATTCTTCCTAGAAGAAATGCGTCTTGATTTATTTAAAAAACTACAAGAGCAAGACATGACTTTCTTTGATGAGCATATGAGTGGTAAATTAAACAGCATTATCGTAAACGATACATTAGATTTCAGTAGCACTGCAATCCTCATTAGTAACACCATTGGTAGTATTGTTATTAGCATTTGTACCTTGGGAATAATTTTTTACTTCAATTGGATTCTCGCCTTAATTACAGTTGCAGCTATCCCAGTATTATTCATACTAATGTTTCTTCTTCGCAATCTTGCTAAACGAGTGAGTAAAAATTATCGAGAAGCTATTAGTAGTGTAAATTCTGCTATGGTTGAAGCAATTGAAGGGATTCAAGTATCCAAAAGCTTTGGCCAAGAACTCAACATAGTCAGTCAATTTGAAGATATTAATCAAAACTATTTCAGTGCATGGATGAAATTGACTGCTACTACTCATTTCTGGAGACCATTACTTAATACAATTACTTCTATCATTCTCTGTCTTGTGTTATACTATGGAATAGACATGAATATCTCAGCTGACATTTTGATTATGTTTGTTTTATACGTTCAAACTTTCTTTAGACCGGTACTACAATTAGCGAGATTCTTCCCGGAATTAAGTGCTGGAATGGCTGCTTTTGAACGAATCCTAAGTATATTCGATAGTGAGCCAAACGTTAAGCAGAAAAGAAATGCTCAACCTATTGATGAAATTAAAGGAAATATTCAGTTCAAAAACGTAAATTTCTGGTATGAACGAGACAATGTAGTCTTTGAAAAACTTAATTTAACTATTCGTAAAGGAGAGAAACTCGCGATAGTTGGTCATACTGGAAGTGGCAAGACATCTTTAGTTTCCTTACTTTCTCGCTACTATGAATATCAAGGCGGGGACATCCTAATCGATGAACAAAGTATCCGCAATTATACCTTAGATTCTTACAGAAAGCTATATGGAAAGGTAGAGCAGGATGTTTATTTGTTCCCTGGTTCCATAAAAGAAAATATCCGCTTTGGAAGAAAAGATGTAACGGATGAAGATATCTGGCGTGTTTTAGACATCGTACAAGCTAGTGAATTTGTTCACAGATTTCCCAATGGATTAGAAACAATTATTGGTTCTCGAGGACGCGATCTTTCGGTTGGTCAAAGGCAACTAATCAGTTTTGCACGAGCAATTCTCTTGAATCCCAAAATTCTCATTTTAGACGAAGCTACCTCGAGTGTCGATGCTTTCACGGAAGCGATGATTCAAGAAGCCTTAGGGAAAATGCTTGAGGACCGAACAGCTATCATTGTTGCTCATCGATTAAGTACTATTGTCAATGTTGATCGAATTATCGTTATGGATAATGGTGCTATTGTAGAGGAAGGAACGCATGAGGAACTGCTTGATCTTCAAGGAAAATATGCTTCACTTTACAATCAATATTTCGTTCATCAAACTCTTGATTGGCAGGAACAATCTTACTCAAAGTAACCATGAATTTGTGAACCTGAAATTATCAATTATTTCATTATTTCTTTTCCATAAACCTAATATCCTTTGTTATTTTACTTTTAGATTGGAGGGAATCACATGAGTGATTCAGATCTTGACAGTGAAGAAGCTATTATAAAAATGAGAGAAGAACCTCCTTTTGATTTAATAAAAAGTGAAATACTAACATTATTCGCTGAAAATAAGGGGATGATCTTGGGAACATCGTTAAATGACCGAGTTACTGCTAGACACATATCATTTGTTAATGTAGATTTTGATATCTACTTTACATCTTGGGAACATAATAAGAAGATAATCCAAATGAAAGGTAATCCCAATATTGCTTTATGTTTGAATAACGTACAAATTGAAGGGAAAGCTGAATTTCTTGGATGGGCTTTTGATAAGAAATACAATGAGATAGGTGATTTGTTTCGAGCAAAATTCAGCTCTATTTGGTTTGACCGTTTTTCTCATATTAAAGAGATGATGCTAATAAAAATAGCTCCTGTGAGTGTTGTTAAATTTGAAAATATCTATAGGAGATTTCAACTTCAAAATATCGATATAAAAAATAAGAAAGTCTATCAAATGAGGCTTGAGGATAAGAACCATCCAAAATATCCTTATTAATTAGAAAGATTTTTCCTTTAATGTGTATTTAAATGTGTAGGGGGATGATTTTGTCTTCTCTTATACTAAAACAACTAAAAGAAGTAGATCAATTAATGCTAGCGGGAAAACATTCAGATGCTTTGAATTTCATAGATAAGATAGCTGAAGAAGAATTAACTGAGAAAGACAAAACTACTTGCCTTTTATATAGATTAACTTCACTCAATGCTTCACGTAATTCTAATGAAGCCTTAAATATAGCTAATACAAGTCTTAAACAATTCAAAAATCAAAAACCATCAATTGTGGAGATAGAGATTCTTAACCAGAAAGGTATAGCTTTATCTTATTTAAGCAAAGGTAAAAAGGAAAGGGAAAAAATTATTAAAGAACTAGAATCGAAGCTTGCTGCAATTGATGATATATCACGAAAAGATAAGGACAAGATGAAGGCTAATGTTTTTAGGTTAAAGCTTTTTATAACTTCTGCTAGAGTTGAACCAAAAGAATATCTAAAATTAGCTCAGAATTGTAACAAACATGCTGAGAAGAGTGGCGATAAAAGATTAATTAATTTTAGTAGAATTTTCTTAGCTCTTGCTTATTATCGCAATAATGAAAAAGAAAAAAGCTTAGAATTAATCAAAAATGCTTATGAGCATGCTATGTCAATTGGATTTAAACAAGGACAGGAAGATAGTCTCTGGAGCTTATCTTATTACGAAACAAATAGAGAGAGAAGCCTTGAGTTAGCAGAAAAAGCAATAGCATTACACGAGGAATTTGAGTCAAACCTTGATTCTTATGGTAGATATGTATTACTTGGTTGTAGATATGTTCTTGCTTGTGAATTCGAGAAAGCTTTGCTTATTCTTCGGAAAGCTGAAGAAGCTCTAGAAGTTGATAACAAAGAAAAATATAGCATATATTTTGTGTATGCTAGATTGTTTAATTTGAAAGGTGAATTTAATTTAGCTTATGAAAACACTTTACAAGCAAAGAAATTAGCTGAAGAGATAAATAGGAAGCCTTTAGTTGCAAATAGCAATTATGAACTTGTCTTATTAGCATTAGAATTAGATAAACTAGAACTTGCTAAGAAGCATTTAGAAGAATTACGAAGTAATAAAGAGGATTTGGATGATGATGAAACAAATCAAATGTATAAATTAGCATCAGCTTTAATTTTAAAAGCGAGTAAAGGATTTCGTGAATGGACTAAAGCAACAGCAATATTGGAAGAACTTTTGGAAAATGAAGCTTTAAGCACATCTATTTTTATAACAACAACATTGAATCTCTGTGAATTACTCATAAGAGAAATTGAGTTAATAGGTGAAACAAATATACTCACCAATATACAAAACCATCTTTCTCAACTACAAGAATTAGCAGAAGATAGAAAGATATACTGGTTACTTATAGAAATTTTGCGATTAAAATCACAAATTGCTCTTCTAGTATTTGATATTCAAAAAGCTAGAGAGTTATTAGAAGCAGCACTTAGAATTTCACAAGAGAAAAGAATAGGAAAATTAACTGTAGAAATTATAAATGAACAAATAGAGATAGAAGAAAAAATATCAATCTGGGAAAAACTACAGAAATTAGATGCCCCCTTAATTGAAACCTTGAAACATGTTCACTTACTAAACAATATTGTAGAAATAAATCAAAAAACCGCCACTGTAAAATCCTGTGGCGGTGATAAGAATGTAATAGAATATCGGAAATTATTTTCTTTGAAGATTTAGCCCCGATATTCTTAGGGATTGAATTTATCCCAGAATACTTTCGGTGGATGACGTAAATCATAATCTATTCTTGTATCATGAATTACTCGAGAGCAATAAGGATCCCCTTGAGCAATCGTATGTTCCATGGTTAAGATAAAATTCTCATTATGGAATTTTGCACCTTCGTAATCACCGTAGCAACAAATGTAGTACTTTAATTCTGGATCAGGCAAATCTTCCAGGACATCTACCCACATGCAGTTTTCATTCTTGTATGCGTATTTTCCTTCATTGATGAGACCAGTGACTATTACCCAATCACTTGGTACCTCTTTCGGTTCAATCCGTTTTTCAAAAAGTGTCTTTATATCAGGATAACTATTTTCTCTAGTCTTCTTAGCTTCTATATAGTAATGAGTAACATATTGCTTGTAGAGTTTAATTGCTTCTTCTCTTCCTATTGTTTCGATTAAGGTTAACAAATTGTAATACCTAGGGTGCAGAAAAGAAAGCAAATGATTTCTATTTGGAACTTTGATTTTCTCTTTCTTCCAGTCTGTACTACCGGGAATTTGATTTAATTGTAAGAAGTAGTTTAGATTTAGTTTTGCTAGTTCAGTATACTTTTTTAGTAGTTTGTAGTCTTCAAATACATCTTTCAAATCTATTTTTCTCTTAGTAACCAAATCTTCTTTTACCATTGTTTTGTATTTCTCTGTTAAATTGCTAACAAATTTCTCAATTGAATCTGGACTATTCTTCTTGATAAATCCTAAAATGAAATTTAGTCTTTTCAATGGTTCTCTTCTAACATAATCAAATGGTTGAACTTCCACAGGTTTTTCTAAAACATCTGGATTCAATTTACCTAAACGATACTTTTTCATTTTGATTACCCATTCTCTGTAATTGAAGAAATAGATATAAGAATTCTCATGAGTTGAGAAATTAACTGTAGTTTTAGTCAGAATTTCAGCCTAAAACTGCTTTATTTTTCGAATCACAAAAAATTTATGATTAAATAAAAGAATAGACTGTGTGAATTGATAAAATGCTACAAGCAATAACTATAATGGAACTAACTATGGCTGCAGTGTGGTTATTTCTCATTGTTTTCCTCTCTTCCTCCTTTTTCGGAGCTTACATATCAGAAATTAGTTTGTGGTTTTCCTGGATTCCTATAGCAAATATCATCGTTGCTATTCCATTTATGATTCGTTTCTCTCAAGATCCCCAACCTAATATTGATTTTATACTCTTGATTGTTAGTTCCTTAGCTTTTTTGGTGACATTCTTACGGATAATAATTCCATTCCTCCAAGTTCGCAAAACAAATACTGAATTTGGTGAAGCGATGAAGAGTGCCCTAGGTGAAGATTATCTTGATAAAATTGATTCAAATATTAATTCTCGATTTTTTAAGGAAGTAAAATTCAAACTGATTCGTTATCTTAGAGGTTCACAAATTAGAAAACTAAAACAGCGTGTGAAATCGGAAGAATCAATCACATATCGTTTTTTAAGAGAGAAAGATCTAAAACTTAATGTATATTATCCAAAAAGAGAGGGTATCTTTCCAGTAGTTGTTTTTGTTCATGGAGGAGGATGGGTATCAGGTTCAAAGGATGAGAAAAGTAATATTGCAGTTTGTCTTATGATTGCAAATCTTGGTTATTGTGTCTACAACATTGATTACCGTTTAACACGTTTGGAGCCCTTCGCTAAGAAAGGCGAGCATCCACATGACCATCCTACTATTAGGGAAATGATTTCTGATGTTAGATCAGCATTATTATTTGCCAAAAGAAATGCTTCTAAGTATAAAGGCAATCCTGATGAATTCTTCTTATTTGGTCGCTCCGCTGGGGCACATCTTGTCTTATTAACAGCTTTTAGCTGTTTTGAAGATTTTTTCAAATTAGAAGGCATCGAATGTACTGAAAAAGATGTCGAAATTACAGGAGTAATTGCTTTTTATCCGATTACAGATTTACATGAATTTTACAGACTTTACGGATTAGGTCCTGTTCGATTAGCAATTGAGAAAACTGTAGGAGGAACTCTCGAGGAAAAAGAAGAATTATACAGGCTTTTCTCACCAGTTAGCTACATTACAAAAGAAAGAGCTAAAAATACCCCACCTATATTTATAGCAGCAGGTAAGAAAGACAAAATTGTGAATGTTAAACAATCTAAGTTATTATTTGAGAAATTGAAGGAATATAATCTTAC
>JAGMDP010000206.1 GCA_023128635.1 Candidatus Heimdallarchaeota archaeon
TAAAAGTTCTTGTTGATGAATCGGTCCAAAAAATACATGATACTATAAAGCTCCCTTCTGAAGAACTTGAAATTGTTGAAGAACAAAAAGCAGAAATTAAAAAAATACTTGAGCAATTTACCACAGTTTTTCCTTCTTGTACTGGTTTTGCTATGTATAATAAACGAGGAGAGGGCATCTACAATTTTATAGTAGATAATAATGCAAAAGAAACACTAGCAAACATTCACAATACTTTGCCATCATTATTTTGGAAAATTAGTTTAGTCTTAGAAGAAAAAAGTAATTACGGGTGGGTTAATGCTCAACCACATTTAGTTTGGATTGAAGCTATTAGAGATCGAAGTATGAAAAGACAACTATCATATATTGGTTTATTCGTTTTTGAAGCTGAATCTCAAGATGGTGTAGGAACTGCAACACCAACAATAAAAGGAATAATCAAGGAAATTGAAAGAATAATTTATGGGAGTGTCATGAAAAGCTAGCAAAATTTATGATGAATGTTATTCCTTTGATTTTAAATTTTCATTTAAATCAGTTATTTCTTTTCCTCTTCGTTTTACCTGAATCTTTGAATCAACACCAGTTAACTCTCTTTCTATTTTTATTATATCGATTTTGGATAATTGCTTTCGTAGCATCTTTTTCTGAATTAGTAAAATTATTGTGTCTTTAATTGTTAAAGCTACAGCAGGATTTGATTTAGTCAGCCAATTCATGTAAACAAGAGCTTCTGGTTCAAGTGCTTTATTTACAATTACAGTTGCTCTAACTTGTCTTTGTTTCATTTGGTTAGTTTCTTTTTCTTGCTTCTTCAAAGCGAGTTCTTTCTTTATATTTTGTGCAAGAAGTTCTTTTTTTCGTTTTTCACGAAGACTATCTAATTCACGATCTGGTGTCATTGTAAATGCTCTCGGTGAGGTTGTGTATGGCATTAATAATTAAGTATTTGTGTAAAGTCAAACTTTCATTACTCAATATTTGCATGTCGACCTTTCATTTCAGTTTCTGTAATTCCTTTATGAATAGCAAGTTGAGCTATAATACTTTCGATAACAATAGCAACAGCAAATTCGAATTGTGTTTCGATGAATGGTTTGGATTCAGACATTCTATTATACCAACTATCCGGATCCATCCGACCAGGAACTTTGACTAAAAATTCTACATCTGAACCAAATTCAGAGTCAATTATTGATGTAAAACCAACAGTAATCATCTTCTTCTTCTTGGCTTCAATTATGAAACCATTTGTAAATGGTGTGCTTCCACTACCGCTAATGGCAACAATTATATCATTTTTCTTTCTAAAACGCCAGTCATCTTGGAGGTGTATATTGAAACCAAGATGCTGAAATCTCATAGCATGCATCGATGCGATGATGCCACTTAAACCAGCCCCTATCCAGAAAACTTTCTTTGAAGAAGCGGGACTGAGATCTAAGAATAAATTAAGAACTCTTATAATTTCATCTTGTGTTTTCTTATTTTTCAAAATTTGTTGAACAGCTTTCTCCGCATTATCTATAACTGTATCCAAAGTGCTTTGGAAAGCTCTCTCAGGTTTTTCATCATTACGCAACATACCTGTTAATCCAATTGAAATAAGTAATGCAGACAATTCGAATAAAGTTCCCATTGGTGATAGTGAGCTTTTCATTTCTTCTGGGATTTGACTTAATGATAACACAAAACCTTTATCGGTTTCTATTTCAAGATGTTCTTCTTCACGTTGAAGCTTCTTAGATTTGGGTACTATTAAACAAATATCTGCAAGACGCCCTAAACGAGATTTTTCATTTTGAGTGACAATCACAACATTTGCTCCACCATCAACACAAACCCCTACGTTTGCCACAGTGGTACTGGTTTTCCCGGAGCCTGAAAAAGCAATTACAACATCATTAGCCGAAACGGGTAAAGCTAAAGTTCGACTAATAATAGATACATGAAATCCTAAATCCTTAAGCATTTCAGCAAAAAACTCAACAGCTCTTCCACTTCTTCCCATACCAGTTACATGAACAATATTTCGTTTCTTTTTGGTTTCAATTAAAAGATTGTATAATTTCACAAGTTCTTCGTTTTGATTAAGAAAGGCCTTTCTTGTTCTTGAAGCTTGAGAAAGGAAAATGTTACTTGCTCGAATTAATCCCCCTAAATCCTGTAAATCTGGCTCACTTTTTTCTTCTTTTTTGCTAGGCTTATCCATGAGTAACACACCAGTATAGATGAGAGTCTAATACTTTCGTTGTTAATTAACGTACGAAAGTTTTAGGTTAAAAGTTCTTTTGTCCAGAAAATAATCTATGCTTTAATAAGAGTAATTGTTGTTTTCAAAAATTGAAATGAGGGATAAGAATTATTCCAATTTACAAAATATTATTTCAAATAATCAGGATGTTCATCTAACCAAGTAGACAGATTTCTGAAAGTTTCTTCGTTACGCTTATTGATGAATTTATACAAGCGATTACCCAGTAGACGGTAGAGAAAAGGTAATTTCTTAAGGTTGAAACGTTCTTCGAAATGCACTTGAGTTTTTCCACCCTCAATTTTCTCTAAACGAATCAAGCCATTAGTGTCTAGTCCAGGTTTTAAGCTCATCATGGTAAATGTATAACCAACATTTGGTTTGACATCAGTAACTAACTCGAGAGAACACCGTGATCCCCAGGGTAACTTGTAATGAACACGTCTAATTAGACCATTACCTTTCTTGTCTCCCGGATACAAGATTTCAATATCAATAACTATTGCTTGGGTAAATTGCTTCCAGAGATCGTAGTCTTGCATAAGAGACCATATTTTCTCTTGAGGATGAGGAATCACTATTGAAAAAATGTGTTCTTTTATCAATTGGTACACTAACCTATGCAACATAATTGTTTGAAGTAAAAAAGTTATTCAAACACTATTTTGGAATGTTTCCTAAATAATAGCATTAAAGTGATTACATGAAATATACTTAAATTCAATAAATCTCCAAAGACAATAAGAAGAGCTGAGAAATAATGTCTAAACCATTTTACGGAACTTTTCCTGTTAAAGAAATTGATTCAGCAATTGATTTAGATGCAGTTATTATAGGAGTTCCGTACGAAGATAATGCAAAAATATATCGAAAGGGTACTTCGACAGCTCCAATGAAGATTCGCGAATTCTCCTCTTTTTTCTCTGGACAATCCTTTTCGGATCAGAGTATTCACCAACATAATGTTTTAGATTTAATGGATCTTGCTGAGAATTTGAATTATGAGGAAATGCAGAAAGGATTAAGTGAAAAGGTTCAAAAAATTTTACAAAAAGAGGCTTTACCAATAATACTTGGAGGAGATCATTCGATAGCATTGGGAACTGCTAAAGGGATAATGAAAGGTGATATTGAAATTGATAGTATTGTTTGGATAGATGCTCACTTGGATTTAATGAATGAATATCCAGAAGGAGAAAAATATACAAGAGCAACAGTACTAAAAAGAATAATAGAGCTAGATTTTGTTGATCCAAAAAAGATTTATTTTATCGGAAGCAGAGGACACAATTTGGGTTTAGAGGAAATTGAGTTTTGCAAAGAACAGGGGATGAATATTATCAATGCTAAAACTTTCCAAAATAGAGAGAAAATATTGGAAGCTCTAGCACAGATAGTAAAGCACCAAAAAAATATCTATGTTTCATTAGATATCGATGTTTTAGATCCGGCATTTGCTCCCGGTGTTAGTGTGCCTGAACCAGGAGGACTAACAACAAGAGAATTATTTGAAGTAATCAATCTTCTTGCTAAAAATATAAAATGCTTTGAGATAGTGGAAGTAAATCCAAAGCTGGATATTAATGATATCACATCAAAAATAGCTTGTAAAACTATTTTTGAGTTATTAGACTCAATCTAATGAAAATTTCAGTAATAGAAAACTCTTAAAATTAGAGTACAAAAATAAAGTTAAAGAAAATAGAGATATTGAACGGTTTAGAAAGATTAAATTTTGACATTTAATAAAAATAATCATGAAGCATTGAGGTTCTAGAAATGAAATCACTTCTACCAGTAAAAGATATTCAATCAAGACTCAAAAGCTATCTTTTTGACACAGGTAAGATTTGGACTCTTATACCTCAGAATGCAAAACTTTTATCCATTGAAACTCCAGAGCAAATTCAAACAGGAATGTCGAACAAAGTCTATTTCTTGGACATCTTGTTTGAAGCTATGGACAGAGAAATTCGAAAAAGTGTTGTTTTGCGTATATACCCAGAAAAACATGATCCTCTTAAACCTCAAAGAGAATTTCGGAAATTAGGGAGATTACAAGATGCCCCTATTCCAGTACCAAAGCCCTATGTTTTAGAAGTGAATCCAAAGATTCTCGGATATCCTTTTTCAATAATTGAAAGAATACCGGGGGAAACTCTTGAGAAAGCAATAAAACGGTATTCACCCAATGATTTTGAAAAATTCATTTCTAGTTTCGCACAATATTTGGTGAATTTACATAATTTCCGTTTCAAGAATTTTGGTGTTGAAACACCTAAAGGAATAATTAAGGAAGAAATTCCTTATGATAAATTTATTCTTAATGATATTACAAGATCATTAAACTTCCTGAGGAAGGCAGGATATTACGTAGAACCATTGTCTAAATGGTTTATCTCTTTCAAGAAACAATTAAAACTGGAGCGATTTTCATTATTGCATGGTGACCCCCAACCAAGAAATATCATGGTGCAAGGAGCAAAAATTACAGGATTAATTGATTGGGAATACTCAAGGCTTGGTGACCCAGCTCTTGATGCAGGTTGGACTTTGTTCTTCTTTTCGCTTTATCCCGAGCTAAACAATTATCGTCACCAATTCTATAATGATTATATCACAAAAGTTAAACTACCTGAAATTAGTAATAGAATCTTTTTCTATGAGGTGTATGCTGCATCGAGAATGATGGCTTTCGCGGTAAGTGCTCGTGACTATTCAACTGAGAAATTCAAGGAAAGTGGAGTATTTCTAAGTAAAATCCAAGAAGCTTTCTTCAAGTACGAAGAGAGAGTAAGAAATATTATTGGTTAATTTTACAAGAATACACATGTTATGTATATATTCCAAAAGTATTTTTGATTAGATTACTGTCCCATCTTATAGAAGGATATGAACAATGGTTTTGGATAATTGGATTACACTTAATCTTACAACACAAGGACCTTTCAATTTAAAACATACTTTAGAAACAGGGCATAGCTCTTTTCCGATTCCTCGGAGTGACAAATCAAACAGATATTATATGGTTGTCAATATACCTAATACAAATAGGAAAGTAGTTTCGAGATTCTTCCAAAAAGGTTCAAAGCTTATTGTTGAGCTAGCAGCACATACAATGCCATTAAGTGAGAGTAATATTAAAGAAATGAGAAATTTAATGCGTAGAACTTTTGGACTACATATGAACTTGCTAGAATTCTATGAGGTTTTTAAGAAAGATCCAATAGCACCATCATTTAGTCATTGTAAGGGCATTAAACTTACATGTGCGCATGATCTTTTCGAAAGTTTAATTTCATCAATCTTAACCCAAAATAGTTCTGTTTGGAAATGGATTGGACAAGCAAGAAGAATTAAAGAATTAATGGGAGATAAATTCCCGACAGATCATTTTATGGTGTATTCATTTCCAGATCCTAAGAAACTCTATCGATACAAACATCTACTAAAAGAAGCAAAACTCGGTTATAGAGAAGAATATGTTATTGAAAGTACAGAAGATATTGCCAATTATAAAATACGTCTTGAAAAAATGCGTACAATGCCAACATTAGCAGCTAAAAAAGAATTACTAAAACTTAAGGGCATTGGGCCAAAAGTTGCAGATATGTTTCTTTTATATGGTTTAGGAAAATTGGATGCCCCTCCAACTGATATTTGGATACAAAGAGGTGTTTCAAAGATATTCTTCCGAGGTAAGGAGAAATCTCTTGAAGAATGTCGAGAAAAACTAGTGGAGCATTATGGTAAGTGGGCTGGATTAGCTCAGCTATACATGTTTGATTGGATGAGGAATTCTGTAAAGAAGAAATAAAGTTGTGAAATTTAACACATAATAGTAATATCACAGTATGGTTCATCATCGATCTCATAAGATCGAACATCTAGTCTGAATAATCTCTTTGTGATTGTTGATTCTAGAATTATCTCAGAGTGACTGAAATTTAACTTGTCTTCTTTTATTGATTCAGTTTGTTGGTTTTCATATAATAAACTGGAAAGATTCACCAAACTCTTGGCGATTTTATAAAGAACATTTTTTTCTTCATTACTCATTAAAAGCTGACTGAAAGATTCGATTGCTCGATCCCCGAGATCATAAAATAACTCTTCAACTCTAATTTTACCGTTATAGAGAACATGAGGAAAATCAAATCGAGTAGTTTCCCCATCAGGACCTACAGCCAATGACCAACTTGCAGCTAGTGATTGATACTTGTTATCTATCTCGTGAAGCATTTCCTCGATTTCATCAATAATTCTTCTATCTTTAAGAAAGGGAATGTCAGAAACACTGCGTCCTTCTTTTACAAGAGTTTCTAACAAATTATTTACAACGGAATCTAGAAAAGCTGATTCAAATTCACTTAGTTGATTTGTTGCTTGATCCGCGAGAAAAATACTTTGAACGCATATGCTATCCTTAAATGCACTGTGGATGACGTATCCTTTTTTTTCATCTTCTTCAGTTGTGTATGGTGGATGGAAAGTTAATTTGATAATATTAAGATCTTCATTGTTAAACTTGATTTGTCCTTTATTGAAGAAAATTTGAATGGCGTATAAACTACTTGAAAGCAAAATAACTATTTCCGTTGAGAGCAAATGCTCATCATCAGGGACTTGAAAAAGAAACACGCCTTCACTTGAAGCCCAACGAAGTGGTCCACCAAACATTTTTCAGCCTCGGATAGTTTATTTCTTAAGATACTCAATCGAATTCTACTTTGTTCCCTTTTAATTTTTATTGTTAAGTTCAGATTGTGTAATACTATCTTCCTTTGAGTTTAATTTCAAAACTTCAGTTGATTCACCATTAACAATGATAGGAGATAATGTCTTGCTGAATTCCTCTTTCCGACCACTACTGATGGACAAAACAACAATAGAAGTAAGCATTATGATAATTCCTACAGTTTGAACAGCAATTTCCCATCCAACGTAACCTGTTCCCAATTGCCATTCTCTGAATACAATGATTCCGGATAATACTGGTACAATAACTTGTATTGCAGTCCAAATTGGCAGAATAATAACTCCATGTCCTTGCTGATACGCAATATTTAGCATAATAATTCCAATGATACTAACTAATAGAAATAACAAAACAAAACTCCAGGTATACAACCAAGCTTCACCAAAGAAAGCCCCTATGAAGCCAGCATCACGAACAGCTGTTGCCACTGCTTTGTTGAAAATATTTTGAGTAGAAGTCCAGATAGCAGATGAAATAACCAAAAAAACCAAGGAAGTTGTTTTTTTTGTTTTTTCACTAACAATATAGGATATTAAAGCAATGGATAAAAAGACTGCAAAAAATATGATTCCTCTGAAATGTAAGAACATATCTAACAAGTCTGTGTATGAAACTTCAGGCATTGATCTTGCTGTAATGCCTATCACAACTATCCCAATAACACCAAATAATACTCCAAAAATATCCAAACGATTAATTTTTTCCTTCAAGTAAAAGCGAATAAAAATAACTAATACAATAAGGCCAAATCCATACAGTGGTTGAATAATAGTTATTGAAGCTAAGGCGAAAGCACCTGCTGCAAAAAAGGTGCTTGAAGCGTTTAATCCAAGACCAAGAGCCCATGCTTTATTTACTATCAGATTCTTGAGAGACTTACGATAACCAGTATCCGGTCCTATTTTTGGTATTTTGGTCGCTGCTTTTTTCTGGATAGTCATACCAATGTAATTTATTGAAGTTGAGATTAATTGTAAAAAAATAGCCAGGATAAGTCTAGAATCAAATTCAACCATATTTTATTGCTAACTTTTCCTACCTCAAAAAGTTTTGGTGAAATAGGAAAATAAACAAGAAAAAATCTCACTAGAGATTATTTTTATTAAATAGTTTAACCCATATAAAATGAAAAGTGATGATACAGATAAGACTCCTAGAAGCAAGTGATCGTCAAGGATTATTCGATCTAATCGATCCTGTAGATAAAAAAATGGTTGGTATGCATAGCGAAACTAAAGAGCTAGTGGATGATTGGATAAATACAATTGACGAAGGATTATGGGAAGTTTTCGTTGTTATTCTTTCACAAAAAGAATATAGGAATGAACAAAAACGCATAATTCGTAAATTGTTCCCGTGGAAGAGGTTAAAAGATAATCCAAGTGGTATTGTTGGTTTAGTAACACTATATGCAGATTGGCAAGAAGATGAAGAAATAGAGCAAGGTGAATTTGATATAGGAATTACAGTAGCAGAACCCTTCCACAGAAAAGGGATTGGAAAGGAATTATTATCGTATATCATAAAAAGAGGGGAGATATTGGGATATAAAAAAGCAACGCTCTGGACCCGTATTGATAATTATCCCATGATAAAATTAGCGAAAAATTTTGGGTTTAAGATAGGAAAAAATAGAACTAGACATGGATATGATTGGGTTCAATACTATCAAGAGTTAAAAATAATAAAAAAAGAGAGGAAAAAAGATCCTACTATTCTTTAGAAACTCCAAGAATATCGTAGGCTTTTTCTCGATTCTTTTCGGCTTTTGTTGCAATGTCTTTGAAGAGATTGTTTCCATGTGTATCAATGGCTACAGTTAATGGACCAAATTCTTCTACTTCAAAAACCCATAAAGCTTCAGGTGTGCCCAAATCTAGCCATTCAACAGCTTTAACTTTCTTTACAGCTTTTGCAGCTAAGACAGCTGCTCCACCAGTGAAAGCACCATATACAGCTCCGTATTTCTTCATTGCGGCTGCTGTACGGTCATACATTCCACCTTTACCAATAACAACACTAACTCTGAATTTCTCAATATATTTGTCTTGGAAAATTTCCATTCTTGAAGATGTTGTTGGTCCTGCAGCAACTACATGCCATTCACCTTTCTCATCTTGTTTCACAATTGGACCACAGTGAAAGAGAGCTAATCCTTTGAAATCTAAAGGTAATTCTTTTCCCTCTTCAGCATATTCTAGAGCTCTCAAATGAGCTTCATCTCGAGAGAGGTACACAATACCGCTTATGTATAGGATATCTCCAGCTTTTAGTTTGCGAATTTCTTCTTCTGGGATAGGAGTTGTTAATTTTACTACTGCCATTTTCTTTTACTCCTTGATTTTGTGATGTAAATATTTTACGTTCCCATCAGCACTTATTTCCGCTGCTGATTGTCTTGCTGCCCAACATTGTACAGCAATTGCCATTGGTAAGGATGCAGGATGTCTATGAGCATAATCCATGTGAACTGCTAGACAAGTTGTTTGTCCGCCTAAACCCATTGGACCTATTCCAGTTGTATTTATCGCTGCTTTGAGTTTCTTTTCTATTTCAGCAACTTCCTTTTGTGGGTGAGGTTCTCCAATTGGTCTCATTAATTGCTTCTTAGCTATTTTTATTGCTATGTCTGCTCCACCACCGATTGCTACACCGACTACTGTTGGCGGGCATGGTTGTCCACCTGCTTGAATCATCCAGTCAAGTACTTCTTTCATAACACCCTTTATCCCAACTCCTGGTTTCAGCATTTTTACTGTACTCATATTCTCGCTTCCACCACCCTTTGGGAGGGCTGTTATCTTGATTTTATCACCAGGTACAATTTCCCAATTAATCCATGGGATGTATCTTCCTGTATTGTCACCAGAGTTACTACCAAATGGATCTACTGCATTAGGTCTCATTGGTACTTCAGTTGTTGCTCTTTTGGAGGCATTTGTTAATGCTTCTCTTATCTTTCCAATGTCCTCAATTGGACTATCAGCGCCAATTTCTACATAATAGATATGTATTCCAGTATCTTGACACATTGGAATGCGGAGCTTTGATCCTGTTTCAAAATTCTTGATGATAGCTTCTAATTGACTTTTACCTACCGTGTTGGTTTCATTTTCGTATGCTGTTTTTATTGCTTTTATAGCATTTTCCGGTAAAACTGTTGCAGCATATTTGAGTAAATTAAAGGCCACCTTTTCGATTATGGGTGCAAATTCCATGGTATTTTTTTCCCCGTTTATTATGAATTTAAGGTTCGACTAAAGAAATAATATATCTATTTAAAATTCTTGTCGCAAGTTAAAAAATCAAAAGATAATTATTAAATCCGTTTCCATAAATTACAGAACTCGGAGTATTTTCTTTGTGGAAGCTTCTCAGTAATTTTGTTTATCACTTTTCTTTTATTTTATAATATCTAGTGACAAATCAATTGATTTGTAAGAATGGGTTAATGCACC
>JAGMDP010000207.1 GCA_023128635.1 Candidatus Heimdallarchaeota archaeon
GTCTTAAAACTTATGAAAAGAATGCAATAGCTATGCTCAAAGGTATTGATGAAACATTTCCTGCTGGTAGCTACACTAAACCTAACGGTGGATTCTTTGTTTGGTATGAATCTGAGAAGCAATTCAATTCAAAGGAATTCTTAATGAAAAATGGCATTCCAAATGACATTATGTTTGTTCCCGGTGCTGCTTTTTATCCAATTAAAGGTTGGAGTATTGATGAAAGTGATAATAAACTAGTTGACTCTATTGCTAAAGCTAATACTATGAGATTAGGTTACTCCTACAATAATGATAAGGACATATATGAAGGCATAACCAAATTAGGAAAACTCCTAACTAAAGAATTATCATAATTGCATAGCTAATAGGAATTTTCTAATACTTCAATTAGATAATTTCCTATCTTTCATTTTCTTTTTCTACAAAAGTTACATTAAATAGTGTAGGCTGCTCTAAAATTGAATTATATGAATATACACAAGTTTTTTATCTATGTAATCTCGAAGGTCATAAGACTTCGGAAACAGGTGTAAAGAAATGAGTTTAATGCCTGACAGAATGAAAACGGTAAAAGTAGTCGTTCCAAATGATTACTCCAGAAATCTGCTGCGATTCATATCCTCATATAAGGATATTGATATTATAGATGTCCAGAAAAAACCTTTTGATATCACCACATTCGATAATGGACAAAAAATAAAAGACTTATCTGACGATTTTGATAAGGTTATAGAAGAATTCAAAATCGAATACAAAGTTGGCAAACCTAAGAAAATTACAATTCATGATGAAGAATTAGGTGTTGTTCTTAAGGAAGCAGAAAAGATTTCAAAGGATATTATACTAAAATTAAAACAATTAAATGATCGATTAAATCTTGCGGAACAAGAGCTTGAGAAAAATAAATCAGTGATTCAAATTGCTCAAAACTTAATACCATTTGGATTCAGTTTTGAAGACCTTGATGATGAGCGCCCATATTTTACAGTTATGGTTGGTAAGATTGATACAAAACGTGTTCCTCGCTTTAAGTGGAATCTTGATGCAATCACTGATAGTAATTATGTTCTTAAAGAATCTAAAATACAAGATAAGCAGTCCTTTATAGCAATCGGTTTCTTAGAACGTTATCAAGATGATATTAACCGATTATTAATTGCTTATGATTTTGAGAAAATGTCTATTCCTGAACGAATTTCAGGTGATCCAGATAAAGTTGTTGCTAAAAGTAAAGCTACAATTAAAAAATTAGAAAAAACAATTATCGAATTTAAGGAAGAAGCAAACCAGATAATCAAAGAAAATAGTCATTTGATTCTTGGTTATGGTGAGCAATTAGACATTGAAGAAGAATATCTCAAAATTTCCAATATTATGAGATGCACCAAACAAACTACTACTTTCTGGGCTTGGATACCTGACAAAAAAAAGAAGAAATTCGAAAAAGGCGTTGCATTAGCAACTGATGATGCTGCGATTGTAGAAATTTCCGAGCCTGTTTTTGAAGAATCTGAATATCCAACTAAAACTTCCGTTCCAAAATTTATGCGAGTTTATGATGGTCTTGTAAATGCTTACGGAACACCTGGCTATAATGAATTCAATTCTGCTATTATTCTGCAAATATTCTTCCCGATTACTTTTGGCATTATGTTTGCAGATGTTGGGCATGGATTTTTATTCATGCTTATAGGTTTCTATGGTTTATCTCTTAGAAATAAGAAACTGGATCTCTCTGGTTTTGGTGGTGAAATTAAGAATTATTTCAAGAATGGCTCGATGCTGATTATAGTATCTGGTTTATGCGCTATGGTCTTTGGTGTTTTGTATGGTTCGTATTTTGGAGTAACACATCACGCAGCTTCATTTGTTCCAGAACCAATTTGGTTTAGTCCAGAAGGTCATGATCTTTATAATGGAGCTTCATCAGTTATTTTAATGCTTGAACTTTCCTTGGTTATTGGAATGGCTCACATGACTATAGGTTATGTTTTAAGATTCATAAGAAATATACGTGAAAAACATTTCACTGAAGCAATTCTCGTTACCGTGATGTGGACCATTTTCCACTGGACGTTATTCATATTAGTGTTCACTTTCGGAACTAATTTTATGACTTGGTTCAGCGCTGATCTGAGTGGAACATTCGATCTGGCACTATTTTCAATCAATGGCTTAGCAATACAATTCTTCACTATTAATGGAGCATTATGGTTATTCTTATTCGGAATGGTTGTACCAGTAGTGGTAATGTCTGGATATCTTTTGATAGCACATAAGCTAGATGGATTGGCTGAACTCCTTGAGATATTGCTCTCTACTTTGTCCAATACTGTTAGCTATGCACGAATCTTTGCTATGAATGCCGTTCATGGAGCGTTATCACATATCTTTACTCTCCAGGACTTCACACCCGGTGATAGTATGGGAGTTGTAAATTATATTGGCGTAGCAATAGGTTCGTTAGTAATATTAGCTATAGAAGGATTATTCTCATTTATCCAAACACTCAGGCTTCAATGGGTAGAATACTTCTCAAAAGTAGGTTATCAAGGTCAAGGATTCAAATTCCAACCAATAGCCATCGAACGAAGATATACTCAAATAATAAGAAAATAAAAATAAAAAAAACAATCTGTATTAGCAGATTGTTTCACCTTCCTTTTTCTCTCAAAGCTAAATAACTAACAGAATATGCTTTGAGCAGTTGATGAAGAAATAAGAGGGAGATTTTACTTTTTATAAATAACGATTGAGTTAAAATGAAAATTCGAATTCTTCTTTTTCTGGTTCTGGCTTAACTCTTCTTTTAGCATCTGCAATGATTTCTGGATGTTGATCTTTCACATGAGCTCGCCAATTTTTCACCCATAATCCACAGTAGCAACACATATACTTCTCTTCTTTCTCCCCTCTTTTCTCAATATATTTCATATATTTAGGATGTCTTCGCATCATATGGTCTTCTTCATCTTCAATTATGCTTTGGCATATTTTGCAGATTTTTAGTCCATCCTTTCTTCTCACTATAAATTCATTTAGATTTCTGGCCATTGTAAGCCCCCCGGCTTATATAAAATGCTTAGCAGGCATTCCATTCTTTAGTCGTTTTCACGCTAATTATCTATTACATGAAAAAATATTATATGAACATTCCTCTTTAAAAAGGAGTTTTTGAGGTTATTTTAACGTTAGAAAGTAAGTTTTTATTCTCTTCTAGATAATCCATCTCAAGTGTCAATTTTCACTAAAATCCATTTTATTTTTTGTTAGAAAGTGACAGAAGATTTTTAAAGTGATTATTCAGATTCTGTTCCACTGCATCGCTGAACTTCTCTAAGCGTTTGCATAATTGGGCTCCGACCTTGCACGAAGGTGCAGAAGGGGAGTCATGCCTCTTGGAGGTTCCAGGAATAGACATTCTCTGGATTAAAAATCAATTAAAAGCTTGGGATGAAACCCAAAAAAATAGTCGTCTTTACGATTAAGAGAAAGAAAATATATTGACATTGAGGAAATGCATATGCCCCAATATGGATATTCGATTTTCGGCTTAGATCCGGATCGTACTGCCATTTCAAGTGCACGAGAAATTGACGTTAGTCCGAAAGCTGCTAGAGAAATTTGTAACACAATCAAAGGTATGTTCCTTGATAAAGCAAAGGAGTATCTTGAAGACGTAATAGTGATGAAAGCTGCTGTGCCTTACAAACGTCACAAGAAACATGTTGCTCATCGAAAAGAACTTTCCAAATGGCCTGCTGGGCGTTACCCAATTAAGGCTGCAAAGAAGATTCTTGAAGTATTAGAAAATGCTGAGAACAATGCTGAATTCAAGGGTTTGGATGTCGAAAGAATGAAGATTATTCACGCTGCTTCCTACAAAGGAATGATCATAAAGCGTTTTATTCCTAGAGCCCAAGGATCATCATCCCCACGGTTCAACTATCTCTCACATGTTGAAATAGCTATTGAAGAGGTCTAGATCATGTCTGCAACTAATCATTTCATAAAGAAAGGAGTTCGTCAAGCAAGGATTGATGAATTCTTAGCAAAGGAACTCGCACGAGCTGGATACGGTGGTGTTGATATAGCAAAAACACCTCTCGGTGAAAGACTTACCATATATGCTTCGAGACCAGGGATAGTTATAGGTCGAAGAGGAAAAAACATCAGAAGTATTACTGATGAATTAGTAAATAATTATGGGTTTGAGAATCCCCAAATTGAAGTAAAAGAAGTTATTAATCCCGATACAAACGCTCAAGTAATGGCATTCTCACTTGTTTCTGCCATTGAACGAGGTGTTCATCGTAGACGTGCAGCCTATTCCGCTCTCCGCAGAATTGTAAACGCAGGAGCAAAAGGCTGTGAAATAATCATAGCTGGTAAATTAACCAGTAAACGTTCTCGTCATGAAGCTTATAGAATGGGTCTTTTAGCTAAGAGCGGTGAAATTGGTTCTGTACTTGTCAAGAGAGCTAATGCCACAGCCGTTATGAAACTTGGAACTATTGGCGTTACTGTAAGTATTATGAGAGGTGATATTCCTTTACCAGATGAAATCAGCATTCTTTCTGTTCGCTTAGATGAAGAAACACATGAATTTGTTCCTGATGGTGAGGAAATCAAACCTGATAAACCAGTAACCGAGAAAGAAGAAGTTCCTAAGAAGGAAGAAAAGCCTGCTAAGAAAGAGGAGAAACCTAAAGCGAAAGAAAAAGTCCCAGCTACCAAAAAGAAGACAGATCTTGATATCAAAGTTGAAGAGCTGTCTGATCTCATCGAAAAAACTCCCGGTGAAGAAAAGAAAGGAAAGAAACCTGCTGCAAAGAAACCAACTCCTACTAAAAAGGAACCTGCAGCGAAAGCAAAGACAACCAAACCAAAAACCACTGTAAAGAAACCAACCAAGAAAGAAGTAGAAAAAGCAAAACCAAAAGCTAAATCTACTAAGAAGGAAACCAAACCTAAAACTACTGCAAAGAAAACTACCTCAGATAAGAAATCAAAAACAACCACTAAGAAAACTACCACAAAGAAAACAGACACTAAGAAAGACACAAAGTCCTCCAAATCTAATAAAGATGAGAAGAAGAAAAAGAAAAAATAGGAGCAGCTTGACAAATGGCAATTCTAAAAATGCGAGAAATCCGGTATATGACCGCGATTCAAAGAGTAAATCAATTGAAGAAACTTCAGAAAGATCTTGCTCATTTAAGAGCTGGAATCTCAACTGGTGGTTCCTTAGAGAAACCAAGTCGAGTAAAGGAAGTCAAAAAAACAATTGCTAGAATATTAACTGTAATGAAAGAGAATGGTGAGCTTGAACCCTATAACACCTGAAAATATTCATAGACACGAGCTGATAGGTTTGAAAATTGAGATCATACAATCCACAGACAAACAAATGATGGGTATGAATGGTCTTGTTGTTGATGAAACAAAAAATCTGTTAACAATTGATTCATCAAAAACTGATTCAAATCGTGTAAGAATTCCAAAGAAAGATTGTGTCTTCCGATTCAGTCTTCCTTCTGGAGAACAGGTGGATGTAGATGGCCGCTTACTAAAATTAAAACCAGAAAATCGACTCAAAAATGTTATGCGTAAAAGGTGGTAAAAAATAATGTCCAGATATATTGGTATTGATGTTCCTGACCCAGAAACTGAGTGTGATGACAATAATTGCCCATTTCATGGCACACTTCGGGTTCGAGGAAGGATAATCAATGGAACCGTTACTAGTCACAAAATGCAAAAATCAGTTGTAGTTCGGAAAGATTTTCTCTCCTACGTGAAGAAATACAAACGATATGAACGCCGACATACAACAATTAGTTCACACAATCCTCCATGCATTGATGCAAGAGAAGGTGATAGTGTTACTATCATCGAATGTAGACCATTAGGGAAAACTATCTCCTATGTTGTCATTGCAAAGGAATCACCTAAGGAGGAAATGCAAGAATAGATTGATTGCAAGGAGACTTTAATATGACAAGAAGAAAAGTGACCGGAATCTCATTACCAAGACTCAGCAAAGGTGTTAGTGTAGGTACACGTTTAGTATGTGCAGATAATACCGGTGCAAAAGTCATACAGATAATTGCTGTAAAAGGTTTCAAAGGTCGTCTAAATCGTTATCCTACTGCTTCAGTGGGTGACATGGTTATTGTTTCCGTTAAGAAAGGAACACCACAGATGAGACGACAAGTTCTCCCAGCAATAGTGATTCGTCAGAGGAAAATGTACCGACGACCAAATGGTCTTTGGGTACAGTTTGAAGATAATGCTGCTGTCATTGCCAGTCCTGAAGGCAGTCCACGAGGAAGCGAAATTCGTGGTCCAGTAGCAAAAGAAGCTGCGGAAAGATGGCCTAGAGTGGCCCACACAGCTAGTACAATCGTCTAAGGATTAGCAGTACCAGTGGAGATGAAAAATAATGAAGAAGAATCGTGCAATTACTAAACAACCTTCAAAGAAAAGAAAGCAGCTCTATACTGCTCCATTACATACAAAACGAAAGAAGCTAACAGCCCCCCTCTCTGAAGTCTTGGCTGAAAAAGAAGGGGTTAAGCAACTTGTTATTCGTAAAGGAGATACTGTTAGAATCCGAAAAGGATCCTTTAGAGGAATTGAAGGTGAAGTCTCAAATGTTGATTATAAATATATGAGACTAACCATTGAAGGAGTTACTTTTGAAAAATCAGATGGCTCCTCTCAGCATTTTCCAGTTCAAGCTTGCAATTGCGAGATTATTAACTTGAAAAACATGAAGGACAAAGGAAGAAAAGCTGTCGTAGATCGAAGACTTCCTCTAACAGATGAAGAAGCTGAGGTAGAAAACTAAAAGGAATGTGAAAAAATATGACAAAAACTGGTGGTTCAAAACATCAAAAGAGAATTGCTGCTCCCAGAAACTGGGTCATACAACGCAAGAAGCATAAATTTGCCTATAGAGCAGACCCTGGGCCTCATAAAAAAGAGAACTGCATTCCATTAGGAATCCTTCTAAGAGATGTCCTAAAAATAGTTAATACTGCAAGAGAACTCAAAATTATTCTTAACAAGAAGCTTGTGAAAATTGACGGAAGAATTGTACTTAATGTTAATTTTCCTGTTGGATTGATGGATGTAGTTGAGATAGCAGATATAAACAAAAGTTATCGGATCCTCCCCCATGAACTCCATGTATTAATGCCTTTTGAAATGAAGAAAACTTCTCAACTCTCAAAAGCTTGTCAAATCATGGGCAAAACCACAATAAAAGATGGAATTATGCAATTGAATCTTCATGACGGAAGAAATATTCGTTTACCAAAAGAAGAAGGCATCGATAACAAATACAACACAAAAGACACGATAATAATTAATCTTCCTTCACAAAAAATCGTTAATCATTTTCCATTTAAGGAAGGCATGTTTGCGATTATTACTGCAGGAAAAAATGTAGCAAAAAATGGTTCCATAAAGAAATTCCAATGGCGTTTTGGCCCTAGAGCTTCCACAGTAACTCTAGCAGCACATGATGGAACAGAAGTACAAACTACTCCCGAATATATCTTTGTCCTCGGTGAAAAATCACCTTGGTGGACTACAAAAGGAGACTCCTAATAATTGACCAATACAAAAGAAGATTATTTGAAGGATTGGGAACAGCACAAAATGCGTAAACCAAAAGTTGCTTCTTTAATCATACATTGTTGTGTAGGAGAATCGGGGGAAGCACTTGAACGTGTTAAGAAAATCATAGAATCCATAGGTGAAATGAAAACCGTTGAAACAAAGGCTAGAA
>JAGMDP010000208.1 GCA_023128635.1 Candidatus Heimdallarchaeota archaeon
TTGAAAATTGAATCCATAATTGAATTAGTAGATGGGAAATTGATTAAAAGATTAACAAAGGATCTTGTAGCTTTTGACAGTCAAAATCCGCCAGGTTCAACGATTGAAATTACAAGATATCTGCAGAAAGAAAGCAAATCATTGGGTTTTGATTCAAAAATATATTCAATGGATGAACGTCGAAGTAACATTGTGATAACTTTCGGAAAAGGCGAGAAGGATATTGTTCTAAGTGGTCATCTTGATACAGTACCTGTTGGAGACGAATCTCAATGGAAATATCCTCCATTACAAGTAACAGAGAAAGATGGTAAATTATTTGGAAGAGGAACAGTTGATATGAAGGGAGGAGTAGCTTCTCTAATAGCTGTTATGGATGCAATCAGTAGATCAAATATTGAATTGAATTATCGTTTATTATTTGCTGGTACAGCTGATGAAGAAGTAGGTATGAATGGGGCGTTCCATCTAAAAGAAAAAGGCGTTATGGATAATGCCGAGTGTTTAATTATCACCGAAGCTACTGATTTGAAAGTTGGTATTGCAGAAAAAGGACCATATTGGATTCGAATGAAAGTAAAAGGTAAAGCTGCACACGGGAGCATGCCTGATGAAGGGATAAATGCAATAGAAGGCGTTTGTGTTGGAATTAAAGCACTTAAGGATATTATTCCTAAAACCAAACATGACTTACTTGGTCAAACAACTCTAAATGTTGGTATGATTAATGGAGGGGCTAAAATCAATGTTGTTCCAGAAGATTGCTACATAGATTGCGATTTTAGATTAATACCTGAAGTAAATCAAGAGGAATTTGATTTATCTATAACTGATCTCATGAAGAAACTCTCAGATGAAAATGACTGTCAATATACTCATGAAATTCTCCATACAATTCCTGCACTAAGTACAAACCAAAATGAATCAATTGTGAAAGGATTATTGAAATGGTCCAAACGAATTTCTAATCATGCTGAAAATCCAATTGGTTTAAGCTATGGAACCGATGCCGCTGCATTAATTCCCCCCGATAATATTCCATTTGTTATTATTGGTGGTGGTTCGCCTTCCGTTCTTCATCAAACCAACGAGTATGTTCATTTATCTGACTTAGTTGATACCTCTAAAATTATAATAGGAGGAATTTTGGAGGCTTACTCCAAAAAATGATTTCTTTCTTGTATCGTTTTTATTAGAAAGTCTTATTTAATCGTATGAAGTTCATGCTATATATAATATAGAAATGTAAATTATCTTTGGTGAATCATATGTTGGAATTGAAAAAAACAGAAGATTGGGCATTTTTCTTCTTATTCTTTGGTGGTATTCTCTTAATTGCAAATGCAATTGTTGGGTTTATCGTTCATTATACAACGGGTCTAGCGGATATGCACTTTCTTGATGGGGAAGGTTTATTTGTCTTTGGTGGACAAGATTTCGCTTTTCCACTAGGAGCTTCCATAAACATAATAATTGGAATTCTTGCTCTATTATTTGGTTTGAAATTATTTATTATTCCTTTAAGGAATTTTATTTCGAAAATCGATTTAGCAATAATTGGATTTGTTATGTTTATATTAGGTGCTATCTCATTTTCACTACCTGGTGGATTATTAATGGTAGCTGGGGTTTATTGCATTCTTTATCGATTAACTGTTACTGGTGCAAACAATCCTACTGCAAAATAATCTATTCCAATTCTTTTTTTTTTCTTATTTTATATCTAATTTCATAAAAAACAACTACCTAAAAATCTTTTAATGGAAAAACCAAAGAAAAGGTAAAACCGGGAAATTTGAGAGATAAGTATGGCCGATGAAAAAGCTCCAAATTTTGATGTAATTCACTCAGAATTAGAAGAGAATAAAAGCAACGATGAAAATGGAGCTGAAAAAATCGATCTTGATCTACCAAAAGAAGATCCCTTAACTGTTGCTCAAACAATAATTACGAGGATAAAGCAAAGCGCATCAGAAGATTCGAAAATAATAAAACAATACCTTGAACATTTAACGAATCTCTCTAACGAACAACCTGAGAATAACGATTTGTTCTTCTTAATGTTGGAAGGTTTTTCCGAAACAGCAAACCATTATAATGAAGAATTAGAAGTAGATTTTCTCACTTCTATAACAGATAAGATATTCTCATTAATAGACTTGTATTTGGAGAACGATGATCGTTTAGCAGCAATAAGTGATGCTTTGTTAAATGCCCTTTTAGGTTTAGTGGAAAATGAATTCTTTGATGAATTAGAAGAATACGTAGTTACACTCGTGAATAAATCAATTGATATTCCTAACAACATATTCTTACGAACAGCTGCTGCTGAAGCAACAATCATAGCAATAAGAGGTTTTGGCGATGATTGGAACTATGAAAAAACAAAGGAATTTGATATTATCCTTAAAGGATTACTCCCTCCTAACGAGATTGACGGTTTTCTTGCGGGTATTTTAATCAAGGGATTATCTGAGGAAATAGATTGTTATGGTGATATGCATGAATTTTCCTCCATGAAACGAACACTAAAACTTATGAAAGACCTGTTTTCACAGGATTTGCAATTCGACGATGAATCGCTTCTTCATTATACAAATGGTTTAGTCTACGCATTAAATTGGTTTGGTGAAGCAGAAGATTATGAAGCAATGATGGAAATTTTAGATGGTTTGACAAATCTTTCCGACAGTTATCAACAGAATTTGGAAGTAAAGATTGCTTTTGGAAATGGATTGCGAATCGCTTTGGATCATTGTGGCATAATGGAAGATCTTGATAACACAACAAAATTAGCAAAGAGATTGCTACAACTAGCTGATGAATTGCCTGAGAATAAGAAAATACAGTCATTAGCAATAATGGGTGTCTTTAAAGCTGCCACATGGGCGGGAGTTTTTTGGGAAACGGGCTTAATAAATGTCTTATTGTCTAGTGTCGAAAAAGTTCATTTACGATTTCCAGAAGATATTCAAATTAAAATTCTATTAGGTAGAGGCTTATTTAATTTAACAAAAGAATTATGTTTAATTAACAAGCAAAAAATGATGAAAAAAATAGTCAATGAATTATCAAAGTTAAATGAGAAGAATCCTGAAATCTTGGAAATTGCTCAATTCTATTCACAGTCATTGGTCAATATTCTTTATATGTTAAGCGAATTTAGCGATAATTTTGATGAAATAAATTCTTATCTGGCTGAATCAGAAAAGCTTGCAGTAAAATATGCGGAAGGTAATGTAATTTCTGTTAGCTATTCAAAAGCACTAGTAAACACAATTAGAGCATTTGGATTATATGGACGAATTGATGAAATGGAATCCACTTTGGATGTTTTAAGGGATTATGCAATTTCAACAGAAAGTTTTGATATTTTGATTCGTCTTGGGAAAGGGTATATTGATGCAATAAAGGCTTATGGAGACCTTTCTGAATTACAAAAAATCCATCCTATACTTGGGGAAATAAAAGATTGGATTGATGATGACCCAACAAATATTGAATTACAAATTATTCTAGCAAAAGCTCTAGTAAACACTATCAGTAGTTATGGAAAAAATAACAGAATAAATGAAATGAATCTTCATTTAGATGAATTGAGAGAGATAGTGATTCAATTTCCAGCATTTAGTACCATTCAAGTTCAATTAGCAAAAGGTCTATCTCATGCAATAAGATGGTATGTCTTACAAAAAGATCTCATGCGTTGTGTTAGTCTCCTACATGAATTGCGGTCAATAAGTATTGATGCCTCTGAGGAAATAGAAATCCATGAAATGCTAGCTAGATCAACAAGACGAATTTTATCAATCTCCTATAAGCTTGAGAAATTTGAGCTAGTTGAAGAATTATTGGAGGGCTTAAGAAAACAACTTAAGAAATTCACATATAACGAAAATATACAAGTAGAACTAGCTCGGGCGTTGACTTCTGTAATACTTGAAGAAACAGCCTGTGACAGCAATTCTTACTGCCAATCACTGATTTTGGAGCTTAAAGGATTAAGAATACAGTATCCAAAGAATGACAAGCTAGCCTCTATTCACCAAACAGTTTCTCCTTTGATTAATGATTAATTCTTATTTTATCCAATAGGAGGGAAAATATCATCGTGGGGTTTTCGTATCTTACCATCAGGTCTAGGGATTCCTCTCGAGGGATCAGGAGGTAATTTCTTGTAACAATCCTTACAAACAACTCTTGGACCATTTGGGAAATTGTACAAAATCAATTTATCTTTATCATCTATTTTGCCACAGAGATGACATTTGGCGATTGATTTTATCATTAATTCATCCTTCTTGTATATATTATCCCATTACCAAATAAAATTACTTTGTAAGACAGTTATATCTTAAGGATAGAAAGATTTTTCAGACTATATAATTTAACAAATGCGAACAAAACTGAGCATAAAATTCAGGTGAAAAATTTGGTAGATTGGGCAAAAATAAGAGACGATTTCCCTACACTTAAGAGAAAAATCGATGGAAAATCAATTGTTTATTTTGACACTGCTTGTATGGCTTTAAAACCAAAGCTAGTCATCGATGCTATTTCTTATTATTATAATCAACT
>JAGMDP010000209.1 GCA_023128635.1 Candidatus Heimdallarchaeota archaeon
CACGTTTTATGGTGGTTGTTTATAGTTATACCCCTCGTAGTAGTTATTGGTCTTGTTGCATATGGTGTTATAGAAAACGCTACAAAATATGAACGAGCTCGGATGGATATTGATAAAGCCTTGAAAAAACTTTCAAGTCGAAGCGAAGGTGAGAGAAAACGGGCAGCATATTGGTTAGTCAGTAACGGTACAAAAGAAGAGCTTGCTTTCCTCTCGCAAATGATGGATGACACAAAACCCGAAATAAGAGAGAATGCAGCATTTGTCCTAGGTGGAATATCTAAAAGAGTTGACGATAAAAGTTATGCTAATTCCCTCTTAAAGAAATATGAAAGCGAAGAGGATGAAGCAGTAAAAGAATCAATTGTTAGTGCTTTATGTGATGTTGCATCAGCCAGTTCACTCAACATCTTTGAGAAATATATCTTGAGTGACCACAATGAAAATCTAAAGTTCCGCATAGCGGAAGCTCTTGAGGAAATTGCAACAAGAAAAGCCGTTCCCGTTTTGGTGAAAGTAATTGAAGGTGACAATACTGATACCCTTAAAATCGCTTGTAAAAGAGCACTAGAGGTCATTGCCAAAAAAGAAGGAACAACCGTTGAGAGTTTAATGAAACAAAGCTAATCTAAATTATTATCTCCTAATTTTTTTAGGAGATTTTATCTATTTTTTTCAAAATTTGCTCATGGAAATCATTTTTTAATGGCAATGTGATCTTAGTTTTTTTGATGACTATGAATTTTGTTTCGCAAATTAGCTTTCTATATTATCGTGATTTAGCAAAAGCTGTAAAGTTTTACGAAGAGATTTTTGATTTTGAATTGGTAGTTGATCAAAACTGGGCTAAAATCTACAAAGTAACTGACGGTGCTCACATTGGTTTGGTAGATGAGAAAAGAGGTACTTTTAATTGGCAAAAAGAAAAAACAGTTATGATAACTCTTGTAACTTCTAAAGCAGATGAAGTCGATGCCTGGTACGAGAATTTGAAACAATATAATGTGAAATTTCTTTCAGAACCTAAGGATCATAAAGAGATAAATATTCGGTGTTTTATCTTTGAAGATCCAGAAGGTTATGTTATTGAAATCCAGCATTTCTATGACTAGTTTTTTTCTTTGAAAACCTTAATATTATTTTATAATCATATAATATACAAAGATTTTTTAAAATTAGTCTAATATTTACCATCATAAGCACATAAAAAAATCTAGGTGAGGTATATATCATGTCCAAAGAAGTTTATCAGAAAATCATTGAAGAACATTCTTTTGAAAACATGAAGAAAAAAAATTCTGGACTTGTTGGCGTTCGCGTTGATATTAACAGTCCATTAAGCATAGAGAAATTCGAAGGAAAAACCTACAAAAGAGTTGTTAAGAGTCCAAGATTGGATGTTTGCGCAGAAACAATCATTCGATTAACAAGAATGGGTTATATACCAATCATTTTCGCACATCAAGGCCGATTGACAAAAGAAGGCCCAGATGAAAGCTATATTTCACTAAAATCACATGCAGACTTGTTAGATGGAATGCTGCACAATATTCATGTTCATTTTCTTGATGATCCAATTTTAACTCATTCAGAATATGATTTCCTTGGGTTTTCACCTGGAGATGCGGTTGTTCTTGAGAATACTAGAATGGAAATGATTCCTGATGTTGGGCCAATGGAGAGTAGTTTAAAAGAAGGGAGAAAAGTTTTCAACAAAGTCTTTGATCCCATATTAGATTATTATGTGCTTGATGCCTTTCCAACATCTCATAGATCAAATACAACTATGGCTCCGGTCTTTGATAATACTCCAATTAAATTTGGTCCAGAATTTATGAAAGAATTCAATGAGATCTCTAAAATTCGAAAACGATTACTTTCTGCTCAACCAATTATGTTTGGATTTGGTGGAGCAAAATTTGATAAACTTGCCAACATGAAGAAGATTTTGGAAAGAAAAAATGTTATAGCCTTTTTTGGAGGCATTCCCGCTCAGCTTCTACTACGTGCAAAAGGTTATTCACTGGGTGAGAAAAACAACGAGTTCCTAAAAAATAAAGGTGTAGATGGTGCAAAAGAGCTTCTGGATATCATGGAAAAGGGTGCGGATTGCTATTTACCAATTGATTTTACAGTGAAAATTGGTGAAACTGGAAGAACAATTCGAACATTAAGTATTGAAGATGTAGCAAAGTATGATGATGGATATATTCTGGATATTGGTGAGCATACAGTAAATTACTTCATAAATGACGTAATCCTCTCAATTCTTTCAACCCCGAAAGGGCATATTATCAATAATATAAATGGTTTAAAGGAATTTGAATGGTTATTCATACAAGGAGGGCCTTTTGGTAAAGTTGATGAATATGGATTGAATACTTTGCCGTTTATAGCTAGACTACTAAAAAAGGACTTGAATATTACAATCCTTGGTGGAGATTCTGCTGCTTACATGCGAACAGGTGGTTTTGGCGATGCAATAAACTTAATCCTAAGTGGTGGTGCTGCTTTATCCTATCTTGCATATGGCAAAATAAAGTGCATTGATGATAATCCGACTTTTGAATCTTTCCTAAAATAGAAGCGCAACTAATAATTGATGAAACAAAGAAAAACAAAACTAGACGTTGATTCTGTTTTAACGTCTATTTTTATCTGGTTTTGTTAAAAAATGTAGCATTAAGGCTACAGCTAAAAGGTCTGCACATCCTCCAGGACTGATGTTTTGGTCAATGAATTCTTGATCTAATGCAACAACTCTTTCTAACCATGTGTCACTATAGGTATCTTCACTTAAGACGAGTTTGTTCGCCTCACTTCGCACCCATGTTAAAGTATCAGATCCATGTCGAGCAAGAACATTTGTATCATCTACCCTTGTCATCAAAAATAACAAAGCCATTATCATACCTCTTTCCAATGGTATTCCACTTGCTAATGCTTTGGTAATGACTTGGTAAGCTGCATCCGCATGTGGAAAGCCCTTTTCAGCTTCTCCTCTTATGCCAGTTATGCCAATGTCTAAGAAAACAAACTCTCCGGGGGTAATTTTAGATTCATTTTTATCCATCTGGATTAATTCACGTTGTACAATTCCTTTAGTAATACCTTGTACTTGGGCTAAGATCCTAGCTGCTTTCAAATCACCTGTTTCTCGCATAGCAATATAACCAGAAGCAGCAGCAATGAGCATGCCACTGAAAACGAGCCCTTTGTGTGTATTCACACTCTCTGTAGTAAGGAACATTTCTTCCTCAGCTGATAGACCTATAGATCGGATTTTTGGTAATAAAGCATCTAAATCTCCTCTGTGATCAATTGCTACTTGTGCTGCAACAGTCATGAAATGTGAAATAGCTGCAGAACTTATCATGTAAGTTGAAAGATCCATATCTTTATGAGCGCCAGAATTGTTGCGGTCAACAAGACCAGGCTTAGGTGTGCATATAGCTTCTAAGAGAATTGCTTTAGTAATATCCGCTCCAATTTTAAAAGCAATAGGTTGTATTAACATTCCTTTCATATACTTACTTCTTACAGTATTATCATATGCAATCCGTTCAGACATATTGATCAACACCTCTGATTTATTCACTTATTACATAATAAAATAGAAATTTTTCTAATAAAACAATGTTGGTCGTTTTCAAAATATAGTGAAAAACTTGGCTAATTATATACAATGATTCGAT
>JAGMDP010000021.1 GCA_023128635.1 Candidatus Heimdallarchaeota archaeon
CTTGGGATGTTGAATTATACGGTGGGGTACTAGTGGTAGGTACAGATGAAGGCATTCATACTTTCCAAATAAGTGCTGAAGGCGGAGGAATTACTGATTTCTCAAGATTCTACTATGAAAATACATTTGGAATGCTACCAGTATGGGATGTACGTGTAGTAGGTGATATTGCATACGTTGCAGCTGGTCCAGATGGTTTCTATACCCTAAATGTACGCGATCCTGCAAATCCAATTTTACTTGACCATGAAGCAATATTAAATATAGAATATCGTAAAATCGACGTTCAAGGTCAACATGCAGTCCTAAGTAGTCCGAACGAAATAGCCATTTTCGAAATAAGTGATCCAACTAATCTAAGATTATTACATATCTCAACTGGAGGTAATCTCGGAGATGTTCAGATGTATGGAGAAATGGTTTACATATCATGGATGGCAGGAGGTTATGGCACACTCAATGTTACAACTCCAGAACAATTAGATTTAGTAACATATAACATCGCTGAACCACATTTTGGAACAAATATAACTTCTGTTCAAGCTCAAGGATATCATGTATATGCAGTTGATAATTTAGGTGGTGTTGGTGTTGGTCTTTATGTATTTGAACAAATTGATTTGCACAATCACCTGCAAATAGGTTCAAGAACTTTTACAGCAAGAAATCTAGATCTCAGAGTTGATGGTGACCTTGCTTATCATTCCGACACTGATTGGTGTGTAATAACTAATGTTTCTGACCCATACAATAGTTTCTATGAAGGTGATGTAAGAGATAGTTTTGGATCCTTTATCACATCAACAGGTGTTTGGAATTTTGGACCATACATAATATCAACTAGTCCAACAGCTACCTATTTAGTAGATACTACAGATTTCATTAACTTTGAATCAACAGAATATAATAACACAGGAGGAGCTTTAGCAGTAACATCCTCCGGAGATTACACTTACGTAGCAAATCACTCAAATCTGATAATACTGCGACACTTCGAAAGCGCAGCAGATACTTATATTCCTGGAAACAACTTAGCACAATCAACTACAGTTTTTACAATACTTAATGGTTCTATAGATTCTGCGACTTTAGTTGTTGAAGATTACGTTCCAGATCAAACAGGTATCGAGTATTTCATAACTGCAAACGGAGTAAACTGGGAACCTGTTACTCCAAATATTGAACACAATTTCATTAATCCTGGAACTGATCTCCGATGGCAAGCCGTATTCACTGGACAAAAAGATAGGAGTGCTCATTTATACCAAATCGAAATTACTTTTGATTTCACCATCGAAGGTGGTGGGATTGACTTTTCAGACCCATTATGGATAGGTATCTTTGCTGGTGGCGGAGGATTAATACTTATTATTATAATAGTAGTAATCGTTGTCGCTGTTAGAAAAAGTAAGAAAGTACCTTCTAGATAAATCAAAAGCTTGAGACGTTAAAACGTCTCTCCCTTTCTTCTTTTTATCAATTCATATAAAACAAATTAATCTTCTTCTGGTTGTACTCCAATATTATAAACATAAAACCCAATTTCACTATCCATAGCAATTTGTGGAAGTGCAGAAAAGAGGAATGTGTTAGAAACAACTCGAGCATCTGGACGTAACTCTTTCATGAGTTTTCCTTCTAGTTTATCATTTGTATGTTGAAGAAGATAACAAAAAACAACATCAGCTTCACTAATATCTTTTGCAAAAAGATCACCATATTTTACTTTCACTTTTCGACGTAATCCCAAAATGGTTATCAGAAACTGACACCAAAGAAATCGAAATAAATCAATTTCTATCCCTACTGCTCGAGCTTTAAATCGTCGAGCTGCCATTACAATAACACGGCCATCTCCACAACCAAGATCATAAACTAGTTCACCAGGTTGTACATTTGCAATAGTAAGCATACTTTCAACTTTCTTCAAACGTGTAGGCCAATAAGGTGCTCCTCTCCTATTAGACCATGAAATAGAAACTAAAGTGATAATTCCAAGAATAATTATCCCAAGAGCAATCATAGAGGGAACGCTAGGCATGATTAATAACCAGATAATTTCTCTTTAATAATTTTTAGATTAGAAATTTAGATAATTACAATTAATTCTGAGTTCTGTTCAAGGATAACTATTAATTGCTGCAATCATTGCTTTGCTTAATGTGTCATAAAGATTGGCAGAAAGACGAGTGTATAAATCATAATCTTTTACTCTAACTACATCATTCCATGAACCCATGCCACCAAAGACCCAAGCCTGATCGCATGCAGTTAAAATTTGTTTTACTTCAATTTCAAAACAGCCTTCAGGTAGAAATCCCTTCTCTAATAATTTGGAGGATTCTTCAACAGATAAGAAATCTAAAGCCACCTGGAATACTTTTGTCCAGTTAGCCAACTCATTCTTTACAGTGAATTCAATCATATCCTTGAGAATTTCTGTTAAATATAATTTAGCCTGTTCAACTGTTGTCTTAGTAATTTTTAGCAAATCGATATTTTCGAGAAGTTGGAAGTAATAAACTTTTAAATCTCCAAACTCCATTTGCCATTTTGTTTGCCAAATATCGCATTTGTCGCCTTTCTCTGCAATGATATTCCACTGGCTTCCTCCTCCAACAAAAGCAGAACTAATATGATCTGCTAAACCTAAACTTTTTGATGATTGAAAAGAAAGATACAATCGAGTAAACTTGTTGTCTTTTAAGAATTTAAACCATTTATTTGGATCCTCTGCAATGACATTCTTTCTTGCAAGAAGATCTTCTGGAACTGTTTCAACGAATCTTATATTTCTATAGTGGAATCCTGCTGGATGACTCATATCATATGATACTGGTTTACCTTGTAGGTAGGCATTCCCATAGGCAACCAGAGACACTATTTGAGCAATTTCATCCTTCATAATTATTAATGAAGGGTTTTACACATAAAATATCTTCCCTTGCGGAAAAGAAAAATCACGAGGATTTATTAGAAATCTATAATCAAAGTGAATAAAGTTTAATAATGCTACTGGAAGTAAAAGTGATGATTGAAATGACTGAAAATCAATCTGATATAGGATTTTTTGGTGGGTATCGAGTTGCAGGTGTTCTTGTTTGGGAAGGTAAAATACTTCTATTTACAGATGATCTCATTGATTTCTGGGTTATTCCCGGTGGACTAATTAAAATATTTGAGTCCTCTGAAGAAGCTATTAAGAGAGAGTTTTATGAAGAAACAGGCATTTCAATTAAAGTTGAGAGACTTTTGTGGACTCTCGAAAATTCCTTTGAAATGGATGGTAAAAAATATCACGGTTTAGAGCTTGGTTTTCTTGTGAGTCCATTGGATTCTTTTGAAAAATTGAAACAAAAGGAATTCATTGGATTAGAGAATGATTTAGGTATGACAACTAATAATCAGAGTAGATATAAAGATCAGAGTGAATTAAAACTTACTTTTCGATTGTTTGAACCAAAGGAATTAGATACTATTCTAATTAAACCCGAAATATACCAGGAAGCACTCAAGAATATTCCAGAGCATCCTATACTTCTTCAAAACCTTGAGATAAAGAAAGAAGATTAGAAATTTTAAATTGAAAGTGGAGTTTGTTAAGGTTGTCAGTTGAAATACGAAAGCTAGAGAAGAAAGATGAAGAAGCATTAATTGATATTTGTTTTGTTACAGGTGATCCTTTTCTGAAAAAAAATTTTCCAAATTCTTACCTTTTCGCTTTATTCTGGTGTTTGTATTATGTTTGGTACGAAGAGTCCAATTGTTTTGTGGCTTTTGATGTGAAAACCAAAAAAGTAGTTGGGTATATTCTAAGCACTCTTAATACTGAAAAGCAAGAAGGTGATTTCAAGCAAAAAATGACTCCATTAATTAAACAAAAGATGAAAGACTTGAAAATGAGATCAATTCGAGCTCGATTAGTGACTTATTTTATTGTTAATAGACCACAATCGAAAAGGAGAAAACGGTTTCTCAAGGAATATCCTGCACATTTACATATAGATATTCTTCCAGCGTTTCAAAGACAAGGTATAGGTCACAGATTAATGAATGCCCTTGAAAAAAATTTGAAAGAGAAAGGAGTAAGAGGTTTTCATTTAGAAGTAGGTACTAAAAATGAATTAGGAATCAGCTTTTATGAGAAATATGGTCTTGTGCTTGCAGGTAAAAATAGTTTCAACTGTATCTACACAAAGAAAATAACAAAATAGATTATTGTGCCTGTTGATTATTTACTTCGTTTCAGTAAAAACGACCAAGTAAAACACTTGGTCTTCAATAGGCAAAGGATTTGCGATAATATTGAAACTCAATTCTACATGTTTACCGTTCTTTTTTACAGTTAATAATGCCTCTCCTTCTTCTGTTTCACCTGTTTCTTGAGTTTTTAGAACAGTTAAAACAGCTCCACAATAACGACAGTCTTCAGCGGTACCACAGCCAGAAATGTGAGTTTGGGCATGGATACAATCAATAAGTTCACCGGGTCTTTCACCGAGACCATCCTCGAATCGTTTTTTCCCAATCATCTTTGTAAAAGCATAATTTGCAAAAACAACTTGTCTTTGTTGATTGATAATTACAACCATATTAGGCAATACATTTAGTACTGGTAAGACCTTTCTCAATCCAAGAACTTTTATCGTTTGCAAATAAACTTCATCGATATCTAGTCTTTCTGCTGGAGCAAAGTCGGTATCTGATTCTGTCACTTCAATTCCATCTTAACTGTTTTTAATTAAACATTATACTGATATATTGTTACAAGTAAATATAAGTTAATTGATTTAGTTTTTGCATAATTCGAGTTTAAGAAAATGTAAAAACAACAATTGCTTAGTTGAACTTTAATAAGAAATGTTGGATTATTTATTTCGGAAACATTTTCATATTTTTTATGATTCGTTTCATTCCTTCATCAATCATTCCAGGTCGATTATGAGTTGTACCCCAAACAAGGTAAGGAACACATGTGCGACTATAATAAAATTTCATTCTTGCTAGAAGTGATTTTTGTTTTGAAAATGTATAATTGTCTAATATGGCTTTCATGAATTCTGGTCCTTCATCAAAGAAAAGCAAGTCAACAGCTGGATCCCATATCTTACATTCTTCAAAATCAATTACTCCTGTTAGTTTATTTATCGTAGGTTCGATTAGAATGTTGGATGTATCAAAATCGCAATGGGTTATTCTTGGTGAAAATGTGAAATTCTCATCATCAGTTAGATAATCTTCAAATATTTTTGTCAACCATATTTTTTGTTTTTGATTCAAATATTGAAAAGCAATTTCCTTCGCTTCTTCGTATCTGTTGATCCACTGTGTTTTATAAGAATGATAATAATCGGAATCATTCTCTAATTGTTCATTCTGCTTCGGAAAGCATTTTAAATAATCGTTTTTTAGTTCTACAGAATGTAGGATGGAAAGGAATCGGCCGATTTCTAAACCAACTTTTTTCTTCTTTTCTTTTGTTAATTGAGGAGAAATAAATACTAAAGATTTCCCTGGAATTTTCTTATGTATTGTGAAAGGGATTTCAATTGAATCATGAAGGTATAGAATCTCTGGAATTGATAAGAGCACTTTATTTCTTATAAAATCTAGAATTTCGTGTTCCTTTCTCAACATTTCTAATCCTTGTTTATTCCGGAACTCTCTATCCGCAACTCGTAAGATATACTTCTTATCTATCTCAAAAACGTTGTAGGTTCCATGATAGAAGAAATGAATTGATTCCGATTGAACATCAGGAAGAAATTTCCTAACAAAAGGCAAAACCTCATCTACAGATATATCTGCTGGATTCATTTCTTCATAGAAAGACATGAGTGGCAATTAGTAAAGAAAGATAAAAACTTTGCTTCGTTGCTTTTTGTTTCTAAAATACCAAATTTACTCAACGTAGTCCCATAAAGCATCAACGATACGCCATTGATCATTCTCTTTTAATAAATGAAGAAAATCAATGAATTTATCTGAAACAATCTTTACCGATGCCATATTTTTATCAATATCCAGAATTGTAACTTCTTTCTTACCTTCACTTGGATTAGGAAGTTTTCCTCGACCTTCAGAAGTAATTCCTATCATCGAAGGAGCATCAAGTTGCCAAATCTCCTCTGGAGAAACAAATCTTCGCTTAACTAATTTTTTATGTACTGCCTTTTCCATTCTATTAGTATTAGCTTCGTACCATCCTTCAATATAGTTCAAAGCTGTTTTTCTAATAGCGTCTTCATCACTCATAATTCTGACATTTGGAATTAAAATTCTAAAATATTCTCATAAATATTGGTTATTTGTGTTTATTTTTTTCCTAAATTCTCTAGTATTGCTATACTTGTATTGATTCCTTTTAAGAACCAATCTACCATCATATTTTCATTTGGTGCATGGTTGTCTTCATCTGGTTGTGCGTAGGGAATAACATACAATGGTTTCCCTGTTACTTTATACATTGAGTAAAGAGGTAAACTTCCTCCGGCTAGCGGTATTTTTATTGGTTTTTCTTCAAATCCTTCCTCAATGGCTTTCTCTAATATCTGTGTCCATGGAAGCTCGAGAGAAGTAAACATTGGATAGAAACTCGAACCAAATTTCAAGGTACATCTATCAATTATAGCAGCGAATCTCTCGGATTTGTGCTTCAGTTTTTCGAAATGTACTTGAATTAATTTCGTCATTTTTTCTGGTGTTTGATTTGGAACCAATCGTACATCTATTTCTACAATAGCTTCTTTTGGTATCATAGTTTTAGCGTTTTCTTGCACTTCTCCAGATTTGAAACCTCTAATATTGAAAGTGGGTCTAAACATTAATCTATGAGTTAGAGGTAAATCTTGTTCTCCACCAAAATAGGTTATACCAAGTTGCTCTTTGTAGATTTCAGGGTCTCTATTGAGTTCCTCTGCTGCTTTTAATGCTGCTTCAGTAGGAATAAAAACATCATCATAAAATCCTTCGATTAAGCATTTACCATTTTCATCTCTCATAGTCCGAAGTAATTTTATTACATCCCAGACAGGATTAGGTTGGATCCCTCCAAAATTACCTGAATGCACATCTCCTTTAGCAGATATTAGATGGATTTGTACGGTTTGAATTCCCCTTGCACCAAATTCTAGAACTGGCTTCCATGTTGGATCTGCAGGTCCATCTGATACAATAACTAAATCTACGTCTTCAAAGAACTCGATTTTTGCTTTCAAAGCATCTTCAAGAAATGGTGAACCTAATTCCTCTTCCCCATCAAAGATGAATTTAACTTTGGAACCTAATTGTTTATTCTCGTGAAGCCATTCTATTCCACATAAATTAGCAAAGAGTTGTCCCTTATTATCTCCTACACCTCTTGCATATATTCTCCCTTCTCTTATTTCTGGTTCAAAAGGAGGAGATATCCATTCCACCAAAGGTTCAGGGGGTTGAACATCATAGTGTCCATAATAAAGTAAAACAGGTTTTTTTTGTTCAGAATCAAGATTAATTTGAGGTTCCCATTCAGCAATAACTGCAGGATTTCCTTTTGTTTCTACTATTTCAACATAATTTGCTGTTAGAGCCAATCGATTTTCTAACCATTTTGCTGCTTTCTTGACTTCATCTTTGTCTCTAGTGATACTTGGAATTCTTAAAAAGTCAAAGAGATCCTCTAAATACTTGTCTTTTTGATTCTGAAGAAGTTCTAATCTATTCATTAAATCACCTGACATTTACTATTTACTGATATTTGTTTTTAAACATTTATTGGATAAAGTGTAAATTCAGTTTTTGAATTACTTTATGGTTTTTGTTTGGTCATATCATAAGCATAAATTTCCAGCTTATCATCTTTACTAATCAAGTGTAAATCTAAAAAAACAAATTTGTTAGAAATAACCTTAGTTTGTGGTAGTAATTCAGCTTGCAGTTTTGCTTGTAATTTATCATTGGTATTTTGTAAAAGATAGCAGATGATAATATCAGCATTACTAAGATTTTTGTTAAAAAAATCACCATAAATTACCTGAACTTTCTCTCTTAAACCCAATAAACGGATGCGAAATTTACACCAAAGAAAGCGAATCGGATCAATTTCTATCCCAATAGCTCTGGCGTTAAAATATTTAGCTGCCATTATAAGTACTCTACCATCTCCACAACCAAGATCATACACAATTTCATTTGGTTCAATATTTGCCATTGTAAGCATTTTTAACACTTTTTCTTTACTGGTTGGTGACCAAGGTGCTCCTTTTAAGGCAGACCATGCTAAGAAAGTAATTATTAGTAATCCTATAACAGCAAGAGCTATTAAGAAATAATAAATTATTAACATAATCCTCAAACAAGTAATATCTTTACACTTTATTTAGTTGCTCATTAAATAAGAGAAATTATGCAGAAAGTATAATTAAGAGAATTTGTATTTCTTCTTTTAAGTGAGTATGATGGAAGATTCTGAATGCATTTTTTGTAAAATCGTAAGAAAAGAGGAATTTGCAGCGGTTTTGTATGAAGATGCTGATATCATGGCTTTCATGGATATTAAACCAATCAATGAAGGTCACGCTTTGATCATAACAAAGAAACATGCTGTACTTGTAGATGAATTAGATGAAGAGCTTTACTTGAAGATGTTTCCGATTGGAAGAAAAATCGCTAAGAAAATAATAGAGAAATTACCGGAAACTAAAGGTATCATGTATTTTATCGCCGATGGGGAACATGCAGGACAAGAAGTGCCACATGTTCATCTTCATATAATTCCAAGAAAACCAAATGATGGCTTTGATTTTACATTTGAACAAGATTACTATGATAGATTACTCACAGAAGAAGAACGAACGAAAGTGAAGGATAAACTAATTCCTATTTAGGATTTTTAGTTAAACTATTAATATTTTAAACCAATTTCCTCTAATAGTTGTAAACTCTTGTATACTATAGTAAAATATGTATCTGGGTGATTTCATGGAACTTCTACTTTGGTTGGGTCCACTTGCTGTCTCTATAGGCATTGTTCTTACTCATATTTTGGGTGAATGGATTTCTGAGCATATGCGTAAGTGGCACCATCAACTTGAAAGTTTAGGTGCAGGATTAATGATTGGAATCATTTTTCTCGAGCTCCTACCTCAAATTACTATAGGAGAAAATCATTTAGGTTTCTACATCTATATTCCTTTGGTGGTTGGTTTTACAATCATTGCTTTGATTGAAAAAATCGTTTACAAAAGAATTCTGAAGAAAAATCCAACAACACCCAAAGCTACAAAACAATCTGAAGAAACTAAAGTCACTAATGATTTGGAATACGAAAAGGAGCTTGTAGATGTTGAATGTATTGATCCTGAATACCATGCGGTTTTTGAAGGTGTTGCATTAATCACCCATGGTCTTGTTTTGGGTATTCTTATTACTGTTATCTTTAATGAAGAGACATTCAACACTAGCTGGTTTCTTCTGCTATTCGTTTTACTACCTTTATTCATAAGATCATTTACATTGGCTTTTTCAGCTGAACAAATCCTTGGAGATATACATGGTAGAAAGAACAAAGTAATTAGATATTTGAGTTATCTAACTCCTTTTGTAGGAGCCTCTTTAGGTATAATATTTGTCTTTGTAGAAAGTTCCATTGCATTATTCACTGTATTTGCTTTTGTTCTTGGATTAGTTTTATTCTTAGTAGTAAGAGATATGATTCCTTTAGGGAAAAAAGGAAAACCAGTTTTCTTTCTATTAGGTATAATCTTTACAATTGGAATTTTTCTCATTTCAGAACTTTTAATTCCAGTATAGATACTAAGGCTTGTATCCTATTACATCAAACTCAAAGAAAAAAGAAAGAGAAAAGATATATTAAAACATAAAAAAATATAAATAATTATTTAGGGGTTAATATTTTCTTGGCTAAAATGTTTTTTAATGATAAAATTGTAAAATGCAGTGAGTGTAGCAATGATGATTTTCTCTGCCGTGTAGATGAGGATGTTGTCTTTATATTATGTCGGAAATGTAATCATCAAATGATGACAAATGTTAGTGAATGTCTTTACAAAGGTGGAGATTTTTATTCTTATAGCTGATAAATATCAGTTATATAAAAAAATGATTGATAAAAAAAAAGGAATTATACCCTATTGTGGGCCAATGTCTTTTCTTTCCAAAATTATTAAACCCAAAATAAAGAGTAAAGCTGTAATCGCTACCATTACTATTATGCTTACGATTGGATTTATGTAACCTGTTTCTGGTAGTAAGAAAGTTAATCCGTTTTCGGGATCAGCGGAACCAAGGAATTCCGAGACATCGGAAAACATACTGACATACGTACCAAAGAATAACCCAAAGTTTTGTTGGAAGAAAGGAATAGGTTGGAAACCAAAGAAACCCAAGAATGTTGTAAAGATAAGACTTAGATTGTAACCCATATCTATTAAATAAAGATGGCCTGATTCATAGTAAGTTGGAATAGCAACTCTAAAGATAATTCCCAAGAAATAAATGAAGATAATTAGAAACATAATCACAAGTACACTAATTACCATTCTTTTGTTTATTATCGAAAGAAATCCAAGAATCAATCCAATAACTGCAATCATTAACAATGCATAAAGGTATATTGGAACTAAGAATTTTAATCCAGCAATAAAAACAGCTGAAGACACATCAAACAATGTACAGGTAATTGTTAAACCAAACAGCAAGGAAACAAATTGTAATATTGCCATGTTCACAAAGTAACCTAGGAATTTGCCCACGTAGAGTGTAGTTCTTCTAATCGGTTTTGTTAGAAGAAAAATCAATGTTCCACCTGATTCTTCACTTGAAATGAAGGTAGAGGCTGTTAAGCCACAATATAAGATTAATAAGATTCCCGCGTTCCAGAAGAAAGAGTAAAATGCAAAGTAATTCACGACAGTAGCAATTTGGAAATCAATATTCATATCTGCGAGGGTTCCTGTTAGTTGTCCAGAAACAATCATTGTAAATACGAATGGAAAAACGATAGATAATCCTATGTAAGATAATACTCTTCTCAGGCTTAGTAACTCTCGAAAAGTCTTCTCAAAAATTATAAAGAGACCAAAACTGCGTTTACCTTCTTTTTTCTTTCGCTTACGCTTTGAGTCAATCTCCATTGGAACGATTGCTGAAATATCTGGTTGGGTAATTTCTTCCATTATTTTGACCTCCTAGTTAATCTTCCAAAGATGCCTTTCTGCTCCTCTTGAAACTCCTCTAATATTTTATCCTCATATAGGAAATCTGAACCGTATCGCTTAGAAATTACATTAATGAAAACTTCTTCCAATGTTACTTCTAAAGGTCCGAATTGTTGTAAAACTGCACCATTTCTTTTCAGAATTTCAGGTAACCATGCGTAAACAGAATCGATGAATTCACTAGTGAAAATAATAACCTGATTGTGATCCATGAAAATTTGACTAGTAACACCCATGTTGAATAGGTCTTGCATAACTTGTTCTGGATTTGAACATTCTAAAGAGAACTGTCCTGTAGAGAACTCTTTTCTCATTTCTTTTAGTGTGATTCCTTGAAGGCCAATTTTCCCTTTAACAATAATAGTTACTCGAGAGACAAGCTTTTCAATTTCAGTAAGAATGTGACCACTTACAAAAATACTAGTTCCGAGGATATCTGCTAATTCTTTTATTGTATTAACTAATTTGAATCGTGATTCTGGATCTAATCCTGCTGTGCTTTCATCAAGTATAGCTAGTCGTGGGTGATGCATCAATGCTTGTGCAACAGCTAATTTTGCTTTCATACCTGTAGAAAATGCCACTGGTAGTCGATGTCCATGTTGGGTCATCTCGAGAATATGCAAAAATTCTTTGGCTCGTTCTTTTGCTAGTGTTTTTTCTAGACCATGTAATTGTCCCATATAAACTAGGTATTTGTATGCTGACATGGTTCTCCAGAATTTTGGGTTTGCGATAGCAACGCCAAGTTGTTTGTTTGCAGCAGGAGAACCAATTGGTTTACCAAAAATATATCCTTTGCCCGCAGTAGGTCGAATTGTTCCAGCAATCATAAGCATGGAAGTAGTTTTTCCGGCCCCATTTGGTCCAAGATAACCATGTACTTCTCCTTCTTTTACTGAAAGATCAATGCCGTCAACTGCTTTCACTAGATTATATCCTCTACCAAAATGTTTTACTAAGCCAACAGTTTGGATGGCTAGTTCTTCCTTGATTTCAACTTCTTCAATTTCTTCATCTATTTTTTTAGGTTCTATAGGGTAAGCATTAACGTCTGTCATTGTTTCTTCACACTCCTCCTCTATCTGGACCGAAGTCCGTTAAGTCTTCTTTCCGTTTAAATCTGAAGAATAACTTCAATCCAATAAAACCAATTGTTAGTACTCCCACTGTTATCCATACTATTAGCAACCCACTACCTCTTTCAATTGAAACTATCATGTTGGTAAAAGCACTGATCCCATTTCGATCACTAACTGAAATAGTTAGATTGTGCTCACCACCGCTCAAGAAAATTTCTACTTCTGAATTGAACACAGTTGATACTACTTCTTGATCAATATAGATTTTAGACATTACATCCTCTGCATTACTACTCCATTCAAGGTAGTATTGTCCAACTCCTTTTTGGATTACTTGGAAATCTGTTATAGTAACAGCAAATTCATTATCTATAGCTCTAATTCTTCCATTAAGATCACAAAGAACTAAATTTCCATCTAGTGTTCCATTGAGTTCTTCAAGAATTATTGAATCATAGACAACATCTGTTATTTCCTTCCAAACTCCGCCTTCTTCTGAAATATCTAATATAATTGTCTTAAACTCCCCTTCAGGAGTTACTAGAGAGACGAGAATTTCTGCTTGCCCATCACCTGTTACATCACCTATTGTTCGAGTATAACCAGCTGGTAAAAGTGGAGGATGTGAATATTCATCTCTCTCAATATTTACAAATTCATATAATATAACAGCTTCTGCTGGAATTTTTGTGACATCAATAATTTCTACAGCCATTCCTTGGGCAATATCATCTTCGTTGTGCTTGCCAATTGAAAAACCAGTTACGATTTCAGGGATTCCATCAGAGTTTATATCTTCATAGACATCCACAAAGCTATCAGCTCCTAATCTGAAGAGTTGATCGACAAGCCAAAACCAGCGATCATAATTCGGTCTAAATGGTGAATAAAAGCTTAAGGTCCCACCAGTGATTCCATTAATAATGTAGGTTCCTTCCATATAATCTTCGCTACCATAAGGTCGGTGAAGTAAATGGTCATTTGTTCCATCCAGATTAAAGTCAGCAGCAAAGAATTGAATATTGAATTCATTCATATCCCCAATAATTTCATGATCCAATGTTCCGGTTATAAGATCAATAAAGGCTGTATACCGCTTGTCATTTTTATTAATAGTTAAAATAACAAATAATTCATTCTGAGCCCAATTTATGTGAACTCTATAAAATTGCTCATCAATCCAACCAAGTGGATTAAACCATGACCATAATACCGTTGTAAAATTATCAGAATCAACCAATTGTAATTGCCCGTCACCTAAAATAACAAAGTCATCAGTTGTATTTCCTTGAATATTGCCTACACTGGAAATAAGTGGGGTAAATGGAATCCAATTTCTATAATGCGGATCAAAAGGTGCTGCTTCTCGAGTAATATTCCAGATAGGTTCACTATCATTACCACTTAAACAATAAATGTAACCTCTTTGACAAGCTACTAAAATATCTTGGATTTCATCGCTGTTTTGATCAGCAATAGTAGATATTGAAGTTAATCTCAGTTGCTCTTTAGAGAAAACCCTTGAACTATTAGCAGGTAATGATTCCCAAACAATGGTTCCGGTGGCACCGTCCAATAATTTAACTTTTGAAACATTAACCAGATCAAATTCCCAATTATCGTATTCTTGCTGAGCAAGCCACAAATCAGGAATTGAATCGTTTGTAATATCTTCAGCTTGTAGAATACTAATATATCCCCCACCAACTAATTCTCGATCTTCGTAATCTATTTCATGATCCCAAATTATTTCACCAGAATCGCCACTAATCATAGAAATTCTTGGTATGCGGAAACGCTCAATACTGTACTGGTCAAGATAATAGTACTCTTTTCTAAGTATATCAATGGTTGAATCGAAATTAACATCAAAATAAGGTTCGATTTTTACTTTAGCTGATTTAATTTGACTCCATAGTAAATCTCCAGTATCACCATCTAGGAGATATAGACCGTATCCTGCAAGATAAATGAGCACTTCTTCTTCTAGTGATCCTTGAAAATCGTTAACGAAGAATGCATGATTGCCACTAAATGGGTATTGACTATCTGAAGTATCTCCATAGTCTAACTGGAAATCACTTTCTGTTGTTAACACTGTGAGATTCCATTGAGCTAATAAGGAGTTGTTGAATAATGCGTATACTTCTATTGTTCTCTCAAATTGTGAAGAACCCATAGTTCCTGTTGGAATAATCATTTTAGTATAGGTTCCATTACCTTCAGTCGCTACGCTTGTTGCAATACTTCTCACATCTTCAATGTTAACAGAAGCTATACTCCAATCAACATATAAGTCATTCATACCTAGATTGAGAAGAGAGAGAGTGAGATTACTAAAAACTGCATCAGAGCGCGATGCAGTAAGAACCTTTGTCATTCCATAGTCATCGACAACGTCCATTGACATTGGATTATAGAAATCTTTACTACCAAAAGAAGCTTGATCTGTTTCAGCTCCTGTACTACTATAAGCAAGCACTCGATCAATAAGTCCACCTGTAACGACATCAAAAATCGCGCAAAAACCATTTTCATCAGTTGTAAGGATATCTTTCTTACCATCACCATTCATGTCAAAGCACTTACGAACATCATACACATTGCGTTTAAAAGTAAATTCAGTACCAGATGTCTGATCAATGTATTTCGCTTCTTCTGCTGCTTCAATTTCCCAGATAATTGAACCATCTTCTCCACTGAGAAGCATTAACTCCCCATCTTGTGAACCTATTACAATATCATCATATCCGTCCGAATCTACATCATCATCCATTAATTCAGTATTCCAGACATCATTAGAAGCACTTTGTTGCCATAATACTGAACCATCTTCTGCATCCAAGGCAAAGACTGATTTATATGATGAAACTAACACATCTCTAGTTCCATCTCCAGAAATGTCTTCTATGAGCAAACCAGACCAAGTTCGCGTTTCTTGTTGTGAAAAACCTATACCTTCTTGCCAAACGGTCTCTGTTGGTCGATAGGACCAGATGATTTCTCCTGTTAATCCATTTAACATTTCAGTATTGTTAAATTGCTGATTATCAACTGTTACTAGAACTTCTTTATTACTATCGCCTGTTAAATCTTCAACTGGAGTAATACTTAGCATAGCTCCTGGTGTAGGATGAGTCCAATAGATATTACCAGTTTCTACTTGTATTTTTGTTAATCCAATTTCTGTTCCGATGTAAACAATTTGCACTAATTCACTATCAGTATTAAAATCAATTATAGGAGAAGTAGTTAAGTCTCCAGTTAATCCGGAAGTTGAACTCCAGAGTAAACCATTCTCTGCATTCGGAGATAAAACTCCGGTACCTTCGGTATAATCACTTGAGAGAATAGTGGAGCTTGAGTTAGGACTTGATACTAACATGCTCAAAAACAACGAATTTAGGGGGGTAGCTAGGATTATAAATATAATAACATATGATTTAATTTTTGAAAACATAGTCTATTTCCTTCCTCAGGCTCCAGTTCATAAATTCCACTCGTATGAATTGGTTTTTTTGTGGACCAATTGATCCTAAATGTATAAAATGAATTGAACTTTAAAATAACTTCAGATTAAGGCAAAAGAGAAAAGAAAAAAAAGAAAAAAGTGGAAAAAAATTTCACTTCTTCTTACGTTTGATGAATGTAGCAATTAAAGCAGTTGATAGAAGACCACCAATAGCTGCGAAAGTAGCAAAGTTTGCTGAAGCTGCTTTCATACCGCCTAAAGCAATAACAGATCTTATTGCTGTTTCAGAAGTAAACTCCTCTATTGTTATTTTGTCTCTGTAAATTGCTTCGACATGATCTAAGACTCCTTCTTGGGTGTACTCAAATTCAAGAGACATAAAGTATTCTTCATATGTATAATAGATATTGTGAGTACCATTCCATTGAGCTGTCTTAATGTAACCTCCAAGATCAAATTCAAAGGTCCATTTTCTTTTTGTGTCTGTGAATTGACTAACTGCGGAACTTAGTTTATTTCTGCCCATAATTTTCATTGAGAAATTTCCAAGAACCTCTCCAAGAGTGTAATTGTAGACTAACGGCGGTTCATACGGATCTGCAAGTGTATCTAAAAGCTCAGAACCATTACATGTATCTTGGAAACCAGCGTTTATAACTGCCCAATTGGGTTCGAGTAAGTAACGATTATTTAGAGAAATACTTACATCGAAACTATTACAAACAGAAACATTGTTCACATAGTCCCAGACGTAATTCACATCGAAGAAATCATCAAAATCCAACAGATTATCTTCGAAATCTTCAGCTGAATAATCTCTGTCATTAATAAAGCCTGAACCACTAGAAGTTGTAGTTATAGCATCATATTCAAGATTTAACACATCAATGGCTGTAATATTGTATTCAGTTTCACTTAATACAATGACCTCTGTGTTTGAACCTAAGTCTTCTTCTACATCAAAAGTCTTAGATGTTGTTGTTGCATTTGTACCCCAAACATAGATGTCACCGGCACCCCAACCTGGTGCAACAGCTTGTGCAGCTGCAATATTACTGAGTAATATAATCGCTGCGATAGTATTGATCAACATCAAAATCCTTATTTTTTTGCTCATGAGCATATCACCTAAATGCTAACTAAATTAAGCTAGCATCCTCATATAAGAATTCCGAACATGACATATTTAAGTTAAAATAAAAGAAAAAAAAGTAGAAAAAAGGAAGAAACAAGAGATTAATTCTTTCTCTTATTCATCCATTTTACAAAAATAACCATACTTGCTACAGCAGGAATCACTATCAAATAACAGAATGGGGATGCCTCGGTAGTAATGAATCCACCTAAATTGAAGTAGAAATGATATTTGATGTTGTTCATTCTGTCTTCATATGTTTCTTGTGTTTCTCCACTATCTTCATGGTATAAGAGAACTCCATTAGCATTATATTCTAGAACAGCTTTTTCGGTTCGGACTTCATAGTTATAGTAATTGCTGTAACCAGCGGTTGTATTGAATCTGCCTGTTTTTTGAACATTTGAGTAATCAAAGTCAAAAGTCCATCTATGTGTTGAGGGTGTGAATTGTAATTTAGCTTCTGCTAAGGAATTTTTGCCCATTATAGTATAGGAAGTAGCATCATTTAGTACGTCATTCAAGGTAAAATTATGTGTGATTGGTAGATATGGATCAGTGAGAGTATCTAGTATCGTACTACCATTGAATTCTTCATTCAATTTACTATTAACTGCTGTCCAATTTGGTTCTACTAATAACTCATACGGAATTGAAAAACTGAATGATTCCATCACTGTAATGTTGTGCTCATAGTCCCAAACATAGGATACAGAGAACATACTTCCAAGAGAGATTGGTCCAACAAGAACTTGCACATCATAAGAATATGTACCGGAGCCAGCAAATGGTCCAAGTATATCATAATCATAAGTTAGAGTGCTATTATCTACATCAGTTAGATTATAGGTGAATATTTGTCCAGATTTGGACTCAATAAGTTGCTCTGTGCCTGTTTCATAATCAACTGTGTTGATGATTACCCAATCTTCAGTAGCCCATGTAAACATGCTTCCATCAGCCCATGGTGCTTCAGCAGCATTAGCATAGGTAAAGGTGCTACATAGAAGAATCATTGATACAAAAGATAGAACAAAGATAAGTTTGTTTTTAGTTTTCATTTGAATCACCTTTTCCTCCTAGTTGATTTTCGTTTAGCAATTCGAACCACAGCCACAATTAATAGAAATCCTGGAATAGCCATCCAATAAGCAAAATTACTGGTAAGAGATTCGAGATCTCCAAAAACTGTGAGAAACTCCAAGTAAACACTAGCTCCTAAGTCATTCACAACAGAAAGAAAATCATTTTTCATAAGTGCTCTTTGTAAAACTCCACCTTTTGAGTAACTCAACTCATATGTGAAAATTGCATTTGGAAAAGGATAATACTCATCATATCCTAAAGTCCCATTAAAAACGTCATTATAAACGACATTTGACAAATCAAATGTGAGACTCCATTCAGTGGTATCAGATTTCATTTGTTTCTTTGCATCGGCAAGATTATCTTTACCCATGATAGTATATGAAATTGAATTTAAGAAATCTCCAAGTGTAATATTATGGATTATTGGTTGATAAGGATCTGCTACAGTAGCTACGATTTCCGTTTCATTGAACATATCAGCATAAGCAGTATTGAGTGTAGCCCAATCTGGTTCAATTAAAAACCAGGCAATCATT